>JAQVKV010000226.1 GCA_028694545.1 Zavarzinia sp.
TGGGGGTCCAGTCGAGGTCGCGCTTGGCCTTGGCGATGTTGAAATAGTGATGGGTCACCATGTAACGGACCGAGAAGCGGGTGAGTCCGTTCTCGGCGTTCAGCGTGCCACCCTTCAGGGTGTCGAGCGCCTCGGCCGCTGCCGCGACGCCATAGGCCAGCCAGAAGGGCACCTTGCCCGTGATCGGCGGATAGCCGAGCTCGAGGATCAGCTTCTCGATGAAATCGAAGAAGGCGATGGGTTCGCCATTGGTGATGAAATAGGCCTCGCCGGCGGCCGGGCTGGCGGGGCCAAGCTTGCCCTCGGCCGCGACCACCGCGTCGACGAGGTTCGAGATATAGGTGAAGTCCGACAGCTTGTCGCGATTGCCCACCGCCCGGTTCAGCTTGCCCGCCTTCGCCTTGTCCAGGATCGCCGGGATGAAGCGGTTGTCGCCGGCGCCGAAGATCACATGGGGGCGGATCGCGCAGGTATAGGTTCCACCCGTGCCGTTGAAGGCGAGCGCCTTCTTCTCGGCCGCGATCTTGCTGTCGGCATAGGGTGCCTGGGAGATCGAGGAATAGGGCAGGCTTTCGTCGCCGTTCTCGATGTCGCCGCCTTCATAGACGGCGCTGGCCGAGGAGATATAGACGAGGCGCGGGATGTGATGCGTGGCGCAGGCCTGCAGGATGTTTTCCGTGCCGCCCAGATTGACGGCCCAGACATCCTCCACCCGGTTGTGCTTCGTGTGCACGAGGGATGCATTGTGGATCACGCTGTCCATGCCTGAAAGCGCCGCTTCGACCGCCGGCTTGTCGCGAATGTCGAGCTTCACGAAGCGGACGTCGTCGCGGAACGGCTTGTCGTTCATGTCGGCGCAGGTCACCTCGTGACCAAGGTCCGCAAAGCGGTCGACGAGGGCGCGCCCGACGAATCCCTGCCCACCCGTGATGAGAATTCTCTTCTTCATTGTCGCTCTCACTTGTCGGTGCCGAAGGCCTGGTCCCAGAAGGGGAAGATGGAGGCGTAGTTGTAGTTCATGCGGAAATGATGGGTGTCGTGCTTCGTGGTCCAGAAGTTGAACAGGCGGAAGGCCGGATGCGGGAACACGAAGTTGGTGTGCACCAGCACGTTGATGACCGAATAGACGAAGAACACGATCAGGAACGAGGTGGCGGACACGGGCCCGAGGATCCACATGGCAAGCAGCAGCAGCGCGAGGCCGGCGAAATTCTCGGCCGGGTGGAGATAGATGCTCTCGGGTGCCGTGGGGAAACGGATCAGGTGATGGGTGCGGTGCACGTATTTCAGCACCGGCTTCCAGTGCATGAAGCGATGCAGGAAGTAGTACATGAAATCATAGAGCAGCAGGACGCCCAGCGTCTCGCCGATGAAGCCGGCGATGGTCGGGAAGCCCTTGTAGATCACGGCATCACCGAAGAGGTAGAAGAAGCCGATCATCAGCGCGGTGGAGAACAGCCCGTTCAGGCTGACGTTGATCCATTTGCGCATCGGCGGGATCTGCGGGCTCTTGGGGATACGGATGCGGTACTTGTCGAAACGATGGTTGTTCGACATCCAGTTGAAGAAGGCCATGATCGAGCCGTTCACGGCGAGCGTCACGCCCCAGATGATGAAGAAATTGGTGTCCATGACTGTGCCTCGTCGTTGAGCCGGTCAGCGCATCAGGCCCATGAGGGCGCCGAATTTCGGCCCCAGGCCGCGCGCGAACATGAGACGGATGGTGTGGCGCGCCTTGTCGTAATCCTTCGGCCCCACGGGATAGAGTTTCGGCGGAATGGCGAAGGGCAGGCGATCGCTCAGCACCGCCTTGGCGTTGGTATAGGCGCGCAACCCGTCGCGCCCGTTCATGCGGCCATAGCCCGAGTATTTGACGCCGCCGAAGGGCAGGTCCTGATTGAGGTAGCAGAGGCCGAAATCGTTGAGGCAGGTGGCGCCGGCCTCCAGTGCCGCGGCGATCCGCTCCGCGCGCGCCTTGTCCTTCGTGAAGACCGAGGAATGCAGGCCGAAGTCGATGCCGTTGGCGACGCGGATCGCCTCGGCATCGTCCTTCACGCGCATGATCAGGGCGACCGGGCCGAAAACCTCCTCCCGCGCGATGCGCATCTCGGGCGTCACGTCGACCAGCACGGTCGGCGGGTAGAATTGCCCGGGGCCGTCCGGGATCCTGCCGCCGGTCAGGGCCTTCGCGCCATGGGCCAGCGCGTCGGTCACCAGGTCGTCGATGACGCGCATCTGCTGGCGTGTGTTGATGGCACCCACGTCCACGGTGCCGGGCGCCTTGGGTACACCCTGGCGCAGAGCCGTGGCCCGCGCGCCGAATTCCTTGACGAAACGGTCGTAGATCCCGTCCATCACCAGGATCCGCTCGGAAGCGATGCAATTCTGTCCGAGGTTGATGAAGCAACCGCCCAGCGCCGAATGGACCGCATGCATCAGGTCCGCGTCGTCGCAGATGATCATGGGGTCCTTGCCACCCAGTTCCATGACCACGGGGGTCAGGTGTTCGGCGCTGCCCTCGATGATGCGCCGGCCGTTGCCGACGGAACCGATGAAGAGGATCTTCTGCACCCTTGCGCGGACCAGGGCCGCACCGGTCTCGCCGAAGCCGTTGACGATGCGGACGAGGTCGGTCGGCTGGCCGGCACGGGTCAGCGCCTCGTCGATGATCGACTGGAAGAATAGCGTCGACCAGGCGACCGCTTCGGACGCCTTGATCACCACCGCGTTGCCCGCCATCAAGGGCGCCACGAAGGAACCGAAGATGTTCTGGAACGGATAGTTCCAGGGCACGATGCAGGCGACGACGCCCAAGGGGTGATACTCGATCCGTCCCTTCTTGTGCAGCAGCATGCCGGAGGGCATCTTCTCCGGCTTCAGGTGCTTCTCGCCGTTCTTCATGACCCAGCGGATCTTGTTGCAGACCGGCATGACCTCGCCCAGCAGGGCGTTTTCGAACGTCTTGCCGCTGTCCTCGACCACCGCCTTGCAGATGTCGTCCATCCTTTCGATGACGACGTCGAGCAGGTGGCGCAGCACCGCGCGCCGGGTCGCGAAGGATGTCCGGCCCCAGGCCGCCTGCGCCTTGCGCGCCCGCTCGACCGTGGCGCGCACGTCCTCGGGCGTCGCCACGGGCACTTCGCCAAGGGATGCGCCGGTGGCCGGGTTGATGCAGTGGATGACTTCGGCCGAGGAACGCGGACCGACGTTGGCCTGGGCTTCGGCCATGGTGACGATGCTCATGCCGGTTCTCCTGCGGCTGCGCGGCGCGGCGGGGTGAAGGGAAGGATGTCGGCGCCGGCGTCGCGCCGCTCCGCCAGCATGAAGTCGGCGGCGCGCCAGGCGATCATCATGCTGGGCGCGTTCAGGGCCGAGACCGGGATCTCCGGCACGGCGGAGGCATCGGCGACACGGACATTGGCGAGGCCCTTCACCCGCAAGGACGTATCCAGCGGGCTGTCCGCGTCCACGCCCATGCGGCAGGTGCCGCAGAAATGGAAGGTGGTCATGGTCGCGCCGTGGACCCATTTCCACAGAGCCTTTTCCGGGACGGGCTTCGCGCCGGCCGAAAGCGGACGGGTGCCAGCGGCCTTCAGCGCGGGTTTGGCGGCGATGGCGCGGGCTCGCTCGATCGCGGCGCGCATGACGGCGCGGTCTTCTTCGGTCGCGTAATAGGCGGGATCGATCCTGGGCGGTACGGCGGGATTGGCGGAGACGACGCGGACCGAGCCGCGCGACGTCGGCTTGCCCAGGATGACGACGATGCCGAAGACCGAGCCGACGAAGCGGCGCAGCGACGGCAGCCGGAAAGCCGCGTTCACGAGGCCCCGGAACAACCCGCGCAGGATCCTCGAGTGATAGAGCCTGCCGGGCAGCGCGAGGATCGGCACCATGCGCTGCATGGATTGCTGCAGCGAGGCGGGCGCCGCATAGCAGACATAGCAGGTGTCCGGTGCCGCGCCGCGCTGGCGGCCTTCCGGTGCCCGCGCGGCATCGAAGCCGTAGAGCTGCGGATACTGGAAATCGATCGGCGCGTCGGCGCGATAGAAAATGCAGACGTTCGGGTGGTCCTGCAGATGCCGGCCGACGCCGGGCGCATCCAGTACCGGGGAAATGCCGGCGGCGACAAGATCCGCCTTCGGGCCGACCCCCGAGAGCATGAGGAGATGGGGCGTCACCAGCGCGCCGGCGCACATCACCACCTCGCGCAGCACGGCGGCCCGGCGCACCATGCCCCGCCATTCGTATTCGACGGCGACGGCCCGGCGCGCATCGTCGAAGACGAGGCGGTGAACGGTCGCCCCGGTGCGGAGCGTGAGGTTCGGCAGGGTGGCGTCATGCAGGAAGGCGCGGTAGGAACTGCGCCGCTGCTCGCCGCTGTAATTCATGTCGTTGCAACCGGCAACGCCGGCCAGATCGCCGTCGTTCATGTGGTCCTTGCGCGCGAAGCCGGTGGCCACGGCGGACGACAGGAAGGCTTCCGCGAAGGGCGTCGGTGGCCGGGGGCCGATGCCTATTCGGGATTCGACAGCGTCGTAGGCAGGCGCG
The DNA here is from genome assembly GCA_028694545.1 of Zavarzinia sp. Lineage (GTDB taxonomy): Bacteria > Pseudomonadota > Alphaproteobacteria > Zavarziniales > Zavarziniaceae > Zavarzinia. The sequence goes on from JAQVKV010000226.1 coordinate 4,549, forward strand.
ATGTCGTCCCAGCGCCAGCCTTCGGGCCAGGCCTCGAAGTCGTGGCGATCGCCCCGCGTATAGACCATGCCGTTGACCGAGCCGCTGCCGCCCATTCCCCTGCCGGTGCCGATGAAGACGGAGCGGCCGCCGCAATGTGCCTGCGGCGCCGACATGCGGTGCCACATCAGCGCGTCGTTGGCGAAAGCATATTTGAAGCCATCGGACGACAGGGTTTCGGGATGAGCCGTTGCCGGCTCCCCCGCCTCGAGCAGGAGAACCGTGTCGACCTCGGACAGGCGCGCGGCGACGATGCAGCCGGCCGAGCCACCCCCGACGACGATGTAATCGAAGGATTCTGTATCCATCCCCCTGCCTGCCCCCCTCCGCTCTTGCCGCTTGCGACCGGTGTATCCGGTAATCGTTCTTGCAAAACCAGTAATTTCAATTACCATACTAGAAAGCGCGGTTCTGATTGTCAATGATGCAGGGAGCGAAACGAGCCGGACAGAATGATGAGCGTCGACGACAAGCCCGAAGCCACCCCCGCCTTGCGCAGCCCCGGCCGCGCACGCAATCAGGCGGCCGCAGCCCTTCGCGCGGCGAAGGACGCGCTGTCGCGCGACCACATCATGGAAGTGGCGGAGCGGGTTTTCGCCGATCACGGCTTCGCCGCCGCCCGCATGCAGGATGTGGCGCGGGAGGCCGGCATTTCGCTGGCGACGCTCTATCAGTTCCATCCGGGCAAGAAGGAATTGCATCGGGCCGTTCTGATCGCGCGGCACCAGCAGATGGTGGCGGCGGTCATGTCCAAGGTGCAGGAGGCGCTGGCCAGGCCGCAATCACTGCCGCAGATGCTTTGGGTGATGAAGGCGCATCTGAGTTTCCTGCTGAACCATCCGGAGTATCTGCGCCTGATCCT
>JAQVKV010000227.1 GCA_028694545.1 Zavarzinia sp.
GACCATGTCCTTCACCGGACCCCAGACCACGCCCTTCGAACCCGCGTAGGCGCAGCCACGGATGGTCATCACGCCCGGGACAGACTTGATGTTCGACTTCACGTCGCATTCGGTCAGCGGCTCCGCCACCTCCTCGCCCTCGACATCCTTGGCGACGGAGAGATGCTTGGCGCGACGCTTGCGCGACTTGTCGGGGTAGGCTTCCAGCACCTCCTCGATGAGGCGGGCATGGAATTCCGAATCGTTTTCATAATCGAGGCTCATGATGCCCTCCTTGGTGCCGGATCTTCCCGGCCGCCCGGTGGCGGCCGGGAACATGACAGATTACTGCGCGGCGGCGGCCTTGGCCGCTTCCTTGGCCGCCAGTTCGGCGAGCTGCTGTTCCTCGGTCTTCATGATGCCGAAGTCGAGGAGCATGTCTTCCAGCTCTTCCATGGTGATCGGGGTCGGGATGGTGCCCTGGCCCGAATTGGCATGGACCTTCTGCGCCAACGCGCGGTATTCCGCCGCCTGCTGGCTGTCCGGCGCATATTGGATCACCGTCTGGCGACGCAGTTCGGCGTGCTGGACGATGTTGTCGCGCGGCACGAAGTGCACCAGCTTCGAATTCAGGCGCTTGGCCAGCGCTTCGGCGAGGTCGAGCTCGCGGTCGGTCTGGCGCTCGTTGCAGATCAGCCCGCCGAGGCGCACGCCGCCGGAATGAGCGTACTTGAGAATCCCCTTGGCGATATTATTGGCGGCATAGAGCGCCATCATCTCGCCCGACATGACGATGTAGATTTCCTGGGCCTTGTTCTCGCGGATCGGCATGGCGAAGCCGCCGCAGACCACGTCACCGAGCACGTCGTAGGAGACGTAATCGACATCGTCATAGGCGCCGTTTTCCTCGAGGAAGTTGATCGAGGTGATGACGCCGCGGCCAGCACAGCCGACACCCGGCTCCGGACCGCCGGACTCGACGCATTTGATGCCCTTGTAACCGAGCTTCAGCACGTCCTCGAGTTCGAGGTCTTCGACCGAACCCGCTTCGGCGGCGAGCGACAGCACCGTGTCCTGCGCCTTGGAATTCAGGATCAGACGGGTCGAGTCCGCCTTGGGATCGCAGCCGACGATCAGGATCTTCTGACCCATTTCGACGAGGGCGGCGAGAGTGTTCTGAGAAGTGGTGGACTTGCCGATGCCCCCCTTCCCGTAGAACGCGATCTGACGAAGTCCGCTCATGTTCGTTTCCTGTCTCGTTCGGGAGATGTCACGCGGGCATCACGCCTCGCACACCCTCCTTCGCAAGCGCCGTGCCAATTTCGCGCAGAACCGCATAATCTAGTATTTTCAATGCATTAGCGTCGTCCCGATCGGTTCGGAGTGCCCCGACACGGGTGTAGCAACCCCGACAAAGCCCGACAGCGGTGTCGGACCGGCCCCATCGCAAGAAACGACAAGCCCCGGTGTGCGGAACACCGGGGCTTGTCGGTATCGCCGGGATGACGATTCAGGGGGCGGAGCAGACGCGGCCCGGACTCCCTCGCCCCGCTTGCGGGGAGAGGGTGGGGGTGAGGGGTTACGCCGTCACCAGGGCATCGACGAAGGCGGACAGGGGGCCGCCGACCGGCGTGATGTTCATGGTCTTCAGGAAACGGATCTCGTTCCGCGTCAATTCCCCCTCGCCCATGACGGCGAAATGGGGACCGCGACTGCGCTTCATGATCTGGCGGGCATAGGTGCGCAGCATCTGGTCGTCGAAGCGGCAGCCGAGGAAGAGGAAGCCCCGGCCCTGGCGGCGCAGGCGCACCGCGTCCGGAATCGGGGTCTGGATGTCGATCTCCGTCAGGACCTCGACATAGTCGGCGTCGGCCAGCAGGAAATTGCCGACAGGCGCGACCGAGCCATGAGGCTTGTACAGCAGGGTGGCCCAGCCGCCGGCATTGGCGACCGGGGTCTCCACGCCCTTGCGGTCATAGGCGCGGAACCAGCGGAATTCGCCGATGCCGGCACGCGTGATGCCCTGGATCTCACCCCAGTCGAGTTCCGGTTCCAGCGCCGCGCGCATAGCGCCGTCGTACCAGGTGTCGACGATCAGGGGCGGATGCAGCCCGGCGAGATGGCGGTGCAGGGCGCAAGGCGCCACCGGGGTGGCGAAGATCTCGCGCAGCAGGCCGTCGAGGGTCGACCGGTGGCGCTGGCTCTCGATATATTGGGCGGCGGCCCAGGCGTTGCCGCGCGCCCGCCGAGGCAGGGCGACGCGCTTGCCGAGCGCCGCCGCAAGCGCCGGGTAATCCGTCGGGATCGCGGGCGCGCTCAGGGCCGCGACGCCGGGGCCGAGGTAGGGCACCAACCGCTCGGCCGTGAGATGCTGCCTCAGCAGGGGCAGGACGGCGGCGGGATCCGCCGTGTTCAGGGTGGGCAGGACAGCGTTCATGCTCAATCCTCCCCGCCCCGCTTCTTCGCGTTCACCGTGATCGGCAGGCGGGTTTCGGCCGCCATCTCGGGCAGTTCCAGCACCCAACCGTTGGCGAGGCGGACCCAGCCGCCCCAGAGGTCCTCGCGCTCGACCTCGGTCACCGCCTCTTCCAGATCCTTTTTGGGGACATAGACGGAAAGGCCCGAGGCGGCCCTGCGGATCATCACTTTCATCGGCGTCAGCCCTCCTTGGCCGGTGGGTCGATGGAGACCAGTTCACGCCGGCGCATGCCGACGACGATGCCCCGATCGATGAATTCGACCGCATAGATGTAATAGCGCTGCAGGAACATGCCGATGTCGCGGATGTAACCTTCATCGCCCTTGCGTATCAGGATCTCGCCGACGTCGCGGCCGGCGAAGGTACCGTCGTTCTTCACGTATTTCGTCGCCCGCACCTTGGTGCCGGGACGGAAGGCGGGCGGTCCCCGCGTCTCGATTTCTTCTTCGCGGCCAAGGCCCATGGCTCTACTCCCTGCGTTCGGCGAGGCGCCGGGTCACGGTTTCACGGATCAGCGGGTCCCGGTCGTCGACGAAGTCGATCAAGCCTTCGACGGGAATGCGTTCGGCGGCGGTGAAGCGCACGCGCAGGTCGGGATCGGCGGCGAACAGGCCCAGGCGGCGGGGTGCCAGCCGTTCCGCGACTTCGAGGCGAACCATAGCATCGGCGTCGAAGGCCATGTCGATCAGCCGGGCTTCGGGCAGGCGCCGGGCCACCCAGCGCCGCACCTCGGCTTCCACGTCGGCCATGGCCAGCGGCAGAAGCTCGGGCTCAAGCCGACGCACGGCGATGAGGCGGACGTAGTAATCCTCGTCGTTCAGCATGTCGAGCAGGGCCTTGCCTGTCAGTCGGCTGGTTACGGCGATGCGCACGCGCCGGTCCGGGTCCTTCGCCAGCGGGGCGACGCGGTTGGCCGGCAGGCGCAGCGCCGCCATGGCGCGCACCTCGGGCTCGGGGTCGGCCAGCAGCGGCGGCAGGGCGAAGACATCGGCGAATTTCGCGGCCAGCGCCCGGACCTCGAAATAGGGATGGTCCAGGTACTGGGCGGCGAGTTCGGCATGTTCGATGAAGAAGCGTTCCACGCGGCGAGCGCGGCGGTCGCGCACGCAGGTCTTGCCCTTGCGGCAGCGGCCGTCGCGATGCATCGCCTCGTGCGGGCACGACCGGCAGGAGACCGGCTTGCCCAGCCAGTCCAGCGCGTCGAGCGCGAGGTCCATCGGCCCGGCCCGCGGCGAAGCCTCAGGCCGGGACGCAGGTCTTCGGCACCGGGCAGACGGCGGCGCATTGCGGCGCGTCGAACTGGCCTTCGCATTCGGTGCATTTCTTCGGGTCGATCACGAAGATGTCGCCCTTCATGGAGATGGCCGCGTTCGGGCATTCGAATTCGCAGGCGGAGCAGCCGGTGCATTGGGAGGCGATGATCTTGTAGGCCATGGTTCTGTCCTTTCGGCTTGGGTTCGATCAGGCGGTGAGGAGATCTTCGGCCACGCCGTGACGGGCCGCGTACCAGGCGGCGATGCCGGCCTCGATCCAGTCGTAGGCATGGCTGTCCGTCGCCTCGATGCCGGCGGCGGTGAGGCTGTCTTTCGGGCAGTCGCCGATCTTGGCGCAGAGGACGACGTCGATCCCCTCGAGGGCGGCGATCACGCGATCCAGCGTCGCATCCTCGCCCCAGCCCCCTTCGCAATATTGCTCGACCTTGCGGTGGCCGATGAAGGCGACGCCCTTGGCCGAGGCTTCATAGACCTGGAATTCCGTGGCGTGGCCGAAGTGCTGGTTGATGCGCCCTCCGCCCTTCGTCGCGACGGCGACAAGCGCCGGCCGCGCCTCGGCCATGGCCGAGATTTCGGCGCTGGCGGCATGGCGCACGGCGACATGCTCGCCCCGCTCGACCGCCACCACCTCGCGATAGGTCTCGCGCGCGCTCGGATCGTAGGTCACCGCGTCCGGGATCTGGTCCAGGGTGAATTCCTGGCCCCGGTCCTCGCCCAGCAGGCCGACGGCGTCGGCCCGGCACTGGCGGCAATGGCGCATCAGCTTGGTGCCGTCTTCCAGCTTGTCCTGTAATGCCTTCAATTCCGCCGGCGTCGGTCCGCGCTGGCCGGTCAGGCCGAAATGGGTACCGTGGGCGGGATCGGAAATCAGGGGCATGATGTTGTGGAGGAAGGCGCCCTTCGCCTTCACCACCTTGTTCACCTCGATCAGGTGTTCGTCGTTGATCCCGGGGATCATGACCGAATTGACCTTGACCAGGATATTCCGCGCCTTGAGCAGGTCGAGGCTTTCCATCTGGCGCTCGTGCAGGATCCGCGCGGCGTCGATTCCGGTCCAGCGCCTGTTGCGCCAGAAGATCCAGGGATAGATCTTCGTACCCACTTCCGGGTCGACCATGTTGATCGTCAGGGTTACATGGTCGATGTTCATGCCGGCGATGTCGTCGACATGATCCGGCAGGGCGAGGCCGTTGGTGGACAGGCACAGTTTCACGTCCGGGATCGCCTTCGATACCAAATCGAAGGTCGCCCTGGTCTTCCGCCAGTCGTAGGCGGAGTCGCCCGGCCCGGCGATGCCGAGGACGGAGAATTGCGGCACTTCGTTGGCAACCGCGATCACCTTGCGCAGGGCCTGCTCGGGCGTCAGCTTCTCGGAGACGACACCTGGCCGGCTTTCGTTGGCGCAATCATATTTGCGGTTGCAGTAGTTGCACTGGATGTTGCACGCGGGCGCCACCGCCACATGCATGCGGGCGAAATAATGGTGCGCTTCCTCGGAATAGCAGGGATGGTCCTTGATGCGTTCCCAGACGTCCGGGGCGAGATCGCCCGGGCCGTCGGACGAGCCGCAGGACGAGGAGGAGCAACCGCCGTCCTGCAGCGCCTCGCGCATGCTGTCGGCCGTGGTCGGCGCCGTCAGGCTGCCCAGCGAAATCAACTGTGCCACGCTCATCCTCCGTCGCAAGCAATCCCCGACCTATCCTTGGCAAGCA
>JAQVKV010000228.1 GCA_028694545.1 Zavarzinia sp.
AACATCTGCTGGTAAAACTCGGAGCTGATGATTTTGTATATAAACCGATTACACCAACGCTGCTTTCTGTGCGATTGAAAAATGTTTTAGCACGCAGACAACAGATACAGTAAAATCATGATAAAATGACAGCGCTTCCCCGAGTCCCGCCGCAACGGCCAATTCGAAACGACGCCACTCCTCAAGTGGCCCGATGAGCGTGCTTCGAAGGACACGTGAAAGCGCGGCTTCGTCGCCAGCTTCGACCCCCGTCAACGTCGTGTAGGCCGCAATCGCATAGCGATAGATCAGTCGTCGCGACCGCGCTGCATCCCTTACGGCGTTTGGCCCCGGCCTTCGTCCAGCCGTCACGTGCTTCAGCGGTTCTCGCAAAGCGTCGAGCCGCTTCACCGCTGAAATTTCCGCCATCGCCGCCTCAATCAGGCTCGCGTAGGCCGAATTCTTGGGCTGCATCGCAAACAGACGCTCAGCATGAGTCGCGGCCATGTGCACAACCCAAGCGACGACTTGGTTTGGCCCCGTGTTGAACGATCTCACAGGCTCTTCCGAAACAATCAGAGACGGGTGCCCGGACACCCTTCGCGCAATAACCGAAGCCCGGGCATCGATCCTTCCGCGCGCGACTGCGTCATCTGTTCGTCTCTGGAATTGCAGCAGCGCCTGCGCTTCGTGCCGATGGGCAAGGAGATATTGAACGAACTCCCGAACCGGCGCTGAGATCGCCCAGTGCGCGCGAAGGAGTTCGAGATCGCGGGCAAGGTCAAGCGACGGCCGGTCAGCACCGAGAAGCGTCCCAGACCGGAAATGCCGGAGGAAGATTCCTGCTGCAAAGTCGGAAATCGCTCGGTCGATCCCCTCCATCAGACCGCAACCGACTCCATCCGCCGCTTGATCCGATCACTGGAGTCCGCATCAAGGCCGAAGGCGTCTACGGCCGCTTGCGCAAGGAAGTCGGCATCCTGGACCACAATCCCGTCAAGCATCGGCAGCAACACCATGTCCACCGCATCGAGCAAAGCCTCTCGCATTGAGGGCGTAGGGACAGCGAAGAAGTCTGCGCCATCATCCATCGCCTGGACGGCCTTGATTGCATCAATGATCGGGGCGGGTCCAAGGACACGAACCTTGTTGATGGCCGCCCAGAAAGCACCAAGCGGACAAGGTGCGCCCGCAGCAGGCCCAGCCCAAGTTGGATCAGACTTTCTGATAAAAGACTCAATGAAACCAGCCGTGTCGCGCGGCACGTCGACATAGACCCAGCCAAATCGGCGGCTGAGGGCATAGGACATTTGATACAGAGCGGCCTTGTCGATGGAATTGATGGTAGCAATCAGCCGCCAGTGCGGGCCTGGCGCGAACTCGTATGTCTCTGCCGAGGGCTTGCTTTCTGGCAGGATCACATATTGCGGGCTATCCTTATCCTCGATGTTCAGCCGGTAGGGCAAAGTGGTCTGCTGGCCACTCAAGACAGTAAAGAGCGGACCGATCACCTTATCGATGTCGCAACGATTAAGTTCGTCGATGATCAGCGGACGATCAAAGCGACGAAGCAATACGCCAGGAATGAAGGCAACGGCGCCAGCGCCTACTGGTTGGTACCCCCCGATGATGTCTTGCGAACTCCAGTCTGACGAACCTGTCACAAGGGTCCACTTCCCGCCAGTGAGGGTTGCTGCAATCCAGCGCGCGAGAGTTGTCTTCCCGGTTCCAGGTGGACCATACAGCATGATGTGCTGCTTGCCCGATTTCAGCGCCGCATTGATTTGGCGATATACAGCGGGATCGATCCCAAGAAGGTCCGTGTTCTCCGGGATCTCGAGCGACGCGGGTGGGATAATTTCGTCGTCATCGCCATTTTCGTCGCCCGCAACTGCAGCGACTGCAACATTCTTCGGCGTCACAGGCCCGGCGGCCGCCCAAGCGTCCGCGACCATTTTCTTGAGTCTATCAAGTTCGGCTTGCGCTGTGAGATCGTAGACCGGAATTGGAGAAGCTGGATTTCCTGCCGGCGCGCACTTGATGTCCGCTGCGAGTGCGTCGATCACATCTCCATAAGTGATCGTGCGCTCCATACCGCTTTCTATGATCTTCAACTCAGTGTTGCGGGGCATCAAACCGAGCAGTCCGCAGCCGATGTACTCCAGAGAGGTCCCCTTGAAGCGCATCGTTCCCGTGGCGGGATCGAAATTGAACGGTTCGGCAGATGACCCTTGTGGGGTTGCACCGTGAAAAACGAATAGCGCGTGAACCTCAAAGTCTTTGTCTTGGACAAAGTCACCCGGCCCCTGCTGAATCAGCGGCACAAGACGGAATACTACGCCCGCCTTGTCCTCCTGCGCCGTGTTGATCGCACCAAGGTTGAAGGGACCGCCAGCGGGGTTTTCAGCGCGAAGCCCGACGGGTTCTGGAACTATACGATAGATCCAGCGCGGGGGCTTGTTCGCGGAATAGTTCGGCTCTTTCCAATACCCAGCAGCGAGATCAAATTCATGGCGTTCGCCAAGCCCATCTCCGGTCTTGAAACCACACCTGGAGAATTGTAGCCCTCTGTCCTTCAGGAAGGTCTTCAACCAAGTGAAGAACTGGCCCTCGAAATTCTGATTATCCTGTGCTGCCATACGGTTGGCCCGTTCCGTCCAGTTGCCTGCTAGATCGGGAGAAGCCTATAGTTGAGTTGCGGCCGCGTCTATCGGCTTTGGGCAGTCACATGTTCGATTTGTGTTCCATCCGGTAGATGCCCCTGAAATCGAAGTGTTCAGCCGGGCATGAAAAAAATCTGCATTTTCAGGGTCTTGGAAAACTTCACCAGATCCGCGCAGGCAACAGGTCCAGAGAATATCGAGCCTGAGAGACCGCTTCCGGGCCTCGTGGCGCCGGCGCCGGTGCTCAGCCCCTCCCGTATAACCCTCGAAAGCAACGAGAAAATCCAGCCGCAGCCGGATCGGGAGAACGCTTTCGCGAGGGCAAGTGGCGGAGCCGGAGGGATTCGAACCCTCGATAGGGGTTTAAGCCCCTATAACGGTTTAGCAAACCGCCGCCTTCAGCCGCTCGGCCACGGCTCCGCATCAGGAGGAGCTTGTGTAGCCAAGCCCATCGAGGAAGTCAAATGTCACACGCCGGACGGCGAACGAAAAGCCCGCCGGTCAGACGCCGCGCTTGAAGTGGTAGCTGGCGATGTGCAGGCCCTTCGAGAAATAGAAGCCGTGGGCGGCAAACCGCTGGACGCCCGAATCGAGATCCAGCTCGCTGCAACCCAGGCGGCGCGCCTCCTCGACCAGCCAGGCCATGAGGGCGCCGCCGTCGCCCAGGCCGCGCCGGGCTTCCGTGGTCACCAGGTCGTCGACGTAGAGCTTCAGCCCGGCATAGAGGGTCTCGTAAGTGCGGAAGCCGGCATAGGCGACGGGCGCGCCCTCCCCGTCCGTCCGCCAGATCACGCGATACCCGTCCTTGCGCATGCGCGTGGTCCGCTCGACCAGATCCTCCGCCCCCGCAAGCTGGGGGCGGAGCTGGTGGATGACCGGATAGAGGGCGGCGATCTCGCCGTCCGTCATCGCTTCGAAGATGTCCGTCATTCTCTCGCTCGCTGGCCGAAGAGCACTTTCTTCGCCTCTTCGTCGTCATTCAGGTTGCGGCGCAGGTCGCGGCCGAGGGCAAAGCCCTTCTGCACCGCCGGCCGCGCCTCGATCGCCTCGAACCAGCGCTTCAGGTTCGGGAAGTCGGCTAGGTCCTGGCCCTGGTTCTTCCATGGCACGACCCAGGGCCAGGCCGCCATGTCGGCGATCGAGTAATCGCCCGCGAGGAATTCCCGGTCGGCGAGGCGCTTGTTCATGACGCCGTAGAGGCGGTTGACCTCGTTGGTGTAGCGGGCGATGCCATATTCGATCTTCTCCGGCGCATATTGCCGAAAATGATGGGCCTGCCCGGCCATGGGGCCGAGGCCGCCCATCTGCCAGAACAGCCATTGCTCGACCTCGACCCGAGCGCGTTCGCCTTGCGGATAGAACCGGCCGGTCTTCCGCCCCAGATATTGCAGGATCGCGCCCGACTCGAAGACGGAGATCGGCGCGCCGCCGTCCGCCGGTTCGGTGTCGACGATCGCCGGCATGCGGTTGTTCGGGGAAATCGCCAGGAATTCCGGCTTGAACTGCTCGCCCCGGCCGATGTTCACCGGCCTCGTCTCATACGGCAGGCCGCATTCCTCGAGCATGATGGAGATCTTCCAGCCGTTCGGTGTCGGCCAGTAATAGAGTTCGATCATCGTCACCTCCCCTTGGGCGAGAAACGATAGCCGTTAACTTTCTCGGGCGCGAATGCGCTGGGCGCAGGGCACCCTTTCACCCCGGCAGGTGGCACACCGCCTCGATATTGTGGCCGTCGGGGTCGAGAACGAAGGCGCCGTAGTAATTCGGATGGTAATGCGGCCGCAGCCCCGGCGCGCCATTGTCGCGCCCGCCGGCCGCCAGCGCCGCCGCGTGGAAGGCATCCACCGTCGCCCGGTCCGGCGCGGTGAAGGCGACGTGAAGGCCCGGCGTCATCGCCCGGTCCGCCGTGGAGATCCAGAAGAAGGGCTTGCCGGCGCTCCCGAAGCCGACATGGGCGCCCGCCCCCGTCTGTTCCGCCGTCACTTCCATCTGGACCGTGATGCCGAGGGGCGCCAGCGCCTGCTCGTAGAAGGCGCGCGATACCGCAAGATCGCCGACGCCGAAACCGATGTGATCGATCATGGCTCTCTCCCTCAAAGGCCGAAGGCCCGGGCATAATGCACCGAGCCGACATGGCCGGCCAGCGCGCCGGGCACCAGTTCGAGCGCCATGAAGGCGTCGCCCGCGAAGGGGCCCTGAAGCTTCGCGGCGAGCGCCGCCGAAAAGCCGAAGCGCGGGTAATAGGCGGCGTGGCCGAGCACCACCACCGCCTCGCCCCCCCGCTCCCGCAGCAGATCGAGCGAGGCCCGGATCAGGCCGGCGCCGATGCCTTGCCCCTGCCGGTCGGGGCGCACCGACACGGGCGCCAGCGCCACGGCCCTCACCGGCCGGCCGTCGACCACCACACCGAGATCGGAATAGAGGATATGGCCGAGGATTTCGCCGTCGCCGGCCGCCACCATGGCAAGTTCGACGTCGCCGTCGCGGGCGAGATCGGCCACCAGTTGCGCCTCCTCGGACTAGCCAAACGCGTCCGCGATCAGGGCGGCGATGGCCCCGTCGTCCAGGGGGAGGGCTTCACGGAAAACTGGCGTCACGGCACCGGCCCCTCGCCCCTCCCGCCCCCTTGAAGGGAGAGAGAGAGGGATGGATGAGGGGGAAGTCCCGGCGGATCAGGCCGAGAGTTTCCCCTTCAGGATCTCGTTCACGGCGGCCGGATTGGCCTTGCCCTGGGTCGCCTTCATGACCTGGCCGACGAAGAAGCCGAACAGCTTGTCCTTGCCGGAGCGG
>JAQVKV010000229.1 GCA_028694545.1 Zavarzinia sp.
CTGCCCCTGGCCGCGATGGCCATGGAACTGCCGCCGGAGGACCTGGAGGCAATCGTCGAGCTCGGCCTTCTCGAGGTCGCGGCCTCCGGGGCGACGACCGTCGTCGAATCCTTCCGCCAGAGCCAGGCCATGACCTTCGACGTCGCGGCCCGCCTCGGCCTTCGCTTCTACGGGGCCCCCTATCTGTTTTCCGCCGCCTCCTATGCGGCGGGCGATACCGGAACCGGCGGCACCCTCCGTGACGATGCCCGTCACCTGGTCGCCGAAACCCTGCGTTTCCACCGGGATTACGACGGCGGCGCCGACGGCCGCCTGAAATTCGTCCTTGGCCCCCATGCGGTCGATACTTGCGATGCCGCATTGCTGGCGGCGGTACGCGACGCGGCCGCGGAGACCGGATGTCTGGTCACCCTGCATGCGGCCCAGAGCGCCGGGGAGCGCCAGATCATGATGGATCGCCACGGCGAGGGGGCCCTTGACCATCTGACACGAGCCGGATTGCTCGGCCCCGGCACCATCCTGGCCCATTGCATCCACCTGGACGACACCGAGATCGGCCGCATGGCGGACAGCGGCGCCGCCGTCGCGAGCTGCCCGACGGTCTTCGCCAGGGGCGGCGATTTCGCACCCTATTGGCGCTTCAAGCGGCGGGGTGTTCGTGTTGGCCTCGGCACCGATGCCTATCGCATGGATTTCATCACCGAGATGCGGAATGCCGGCCTCGTCTCCAAGCTGGAAGAACATGCCGGGGGGATCGCCTCCGCGCACGACCTGCTGGCGACCGCGACCGTCGACGCCGCCGCGATCCTCGGCCGTTCCGATCTCGGCATCCTGCGGGCGGGTGCGCAAGCCGACATCGTCATCGTCGATCTGAGCCGCGCCTCGTTGCAACCGATCTTCGATCCCGTCAAATCGCTGGTCTGGTACGCCTCGGCGCAGGACATCGACACGGTCCTGGTCGCCGGCAACTTCGTCATGCGTGATCGAATGCCGGCGACCGGCGACCCCGCCCGGGTCGCGGCCAAGGCCGGCCGCGCGGTCAGGAAGGTCTGGGATAATGCTCGTGCACGCGGCCTCATTTCCTGAGGCCCGGGGCAGCGGCCGCGCGGGCACACCCCGCGTTCCGCCGGTGCCGCTGGCCCTGCTGACCGGCTTCCTCGGTAGCGGCAAGACGACCCTGCTGAACCGCCTGCTCGGCGACGACGACATGAAGCACACCCTCGTCTTCGTCAACGAACTGGGTGAAATCCCGATCGACCACCTGCTAATGGAATTCGTCGACGCCGAGACGGTCGTCACGTCGACCGGCTGCATCTGCTGCGTCGCGCCGTCCGAATTGGCCGCCTCCCTGGACCGCTTCCTTTCGGCGCGGGAGAGAGGTGATGTCGCCTTCGACCGGATCGTCGTCGAAACCACGGGCCTGGCGGACCCCGTTCCCGTCCTCACCACCCTGTTCCGCCATCCGGCACTGATGCGCCGTCTTCGTCTCGACAGCGTGATCACCGCCCTGGACGCCCTGAACGCCCCGCGCGATACCGCCGGTTTCGCCGAGGCCAGGCGTCAACTCGCCTTTGCCGACCGGATCGTCGTCACCAAGCGCGACCTGGCGACCAAACATGAACTTCGGGCCGCCATCGAAACACTGCGCGCCCACAACCCGGCCGCGGACATCGTACCCAAGCCGACGCCAGCGGCCCTGTTCGGAGCGGGCCTCTGGAATCCGGCGACGCGACAGGCCGATCCCGCGCGCTGGATGCGGGCGGAAAGCTATCCAACGGTGGCGACGCCCCATCACACGACCGACGTTTCCGCGGCCTGCCTCGAAATCGACGAGCCGATCGCCTGGGACAGCCTGACGCGCTGGCTGGAATGGCTGCGCACGGAACATCTGGCGGCCCTCCTTCGGATGAAGGGCGTCCTTCACCTGAGGGGCGGGACGACACCTGTCGCGATCCATGGCGTCCACGACCTGTTCCACCCGCCGCTGCCCCTGCCCGATGCACCGGACCGTCACAGCCGGATCGTCCTGATCACCCAGGGAACGAGCGCCGCAACCCTGCTCGCCGCCCTGAGGGAATTTCTGGCCGCCCCGAACGACCGTGGTCATCCCCTTGTGAGTCCAATTCATGCTGCGACCCCGGAACCCCATGCTAGCGTTTCAACCGTGTAACCCCGGGAGTATGCCGAAATGGAAAGACATACTTCTTTGAAAAACGAAGACGACACCCTTCAATCCGAAGCCATTCTTCAGGTCGATGGAATCGAGAAATATTTCGGCTCCTACCGCGTCGTTGGCGATATTTCCTTCGATATTGCGGAAGGCGAAGCCTTTGCCCTGCTTGGCCCTTCCGGCTGCGGCAAGACGACGACCTTGCGGATGGTCGCCGGACTGGAGAGCCCGACGGGGGGCCGCATCCGGCTTCGCGGGCGCGACGTCACCGCCCTGCCACCCCATCGCCGCTCGATCGGCTTCGTGTTCCAGGATTTCGCGCTGTTTCCCCATCTGAGCGTGTTCGAGAACGTGGCCTTCGGCCTGCGCCTGAAATCGCGTGACCGCGACAGTATCAAGGCCAGGGTCGCATCCGCGCTCGCCTCGGTCCGCCTGCCCGTCGAGACTTTCGGCGACCGCTATCCCAACCAGATTTCCGGTGGCCAGCGCCAGCGCGTGGCAATCGCCCGCACGCTGGTGACCGATCCCCTGGCCGTCCTGTTCGACGAACCGCTGGCCGCCCTGGATCGGCACCTGCGCGACCACATGCTGATCGAGCTGAAGGAGTTGCAGCACCGAAGCCGGCTGCCCGCGATCTATGTCACCCACGACCAGGAGGCGGCGATGATCCTGGCGGACCGGGTCGCGGTCATGAACCAGGGAGCCATTCAGCAGATCGGCACGCCCCAGGAGATCTACCGGCGCCCCGCCAATCGTTTCGTCGCCGAATTCATGGGCGAGGTCGCCTTCGTTCCCGCCCTGTCGGTCGAGAGCTCATCGGAGGGCACGTCGATCAGGATCGGCGACGAGACCCTGTGGGCGGGGCCCTCGGATTTTGCGCCGGAAACGCGGCTCGTCGCCGGCTTCCGCCCCGGCGACCTGTCGCTCTGTCCGCCGGGCGACGGCGACATCCGCGCGACGGTCACCGGCTGCTACTTCACGGGTCTCGCCTTCCTGGTGCAGCTCGAGATCGCCGGCGGCGTCACCCTTTCGGCCCGGCTGGAAGCGGAGACGGCGCCAGCACCGGGTACCGAGGTGGGCGTGAGAGCGACGCCGGGCCACGTGATCCTTCTCCCGTCCTGAATGCACGCAGGGGCACCGGGGATCTCTTCCACCATCAACCTGAAGACTAGGGGAGCATGCAGATGAGCGACGAACCGAAGTTCGATCTTTCGATGAACCGGCGAGGTTTCACGGTGGGGGCCAGCGCGTTGCTGGCGGCGCTGGGCCTCGGGCGCGGGGTGGCGACGGCGGGCGACCGCAAGGTCCATTTCGTGACCTGGGCATCGGCCGACGGCACGGCCATGGTGAAGATTGCCGGGGCCGCCTTCGAAAAGGCAACCGGCGCCACCCTGGTCGCCGATCAGCCGCCCGCCTCGACCGCCCTGATCAGCAAGATCAAGGCGGCGGGCGACCAGCAATGGGCGGATGTCGTCACGCTTCTCGGCTCCAACGTCCTCGAACTCTCGCGCGAAGGGCTGCTGCAGACCCCCGATGCCGCGCAGATCCCGAACCTGCAATTCGTGCCCGAGAAATACCGCCTCATGTACAACAACGGCGGCATCGGCTTCGGCTCGGCGGTCTATGGCCTGACCTACAGCAAGAAGGTCTTCGACAGCGCGCCGAAGAGCCTGGCCACCCTGTGGAACCCGGACTATGCCGGGCGTCTGCTGCTGCCGCCGCCCAACATCATCCATGCGATGCAGCTCGTCATCATCGCGGGCAAGCTCGTGGGCGTCGACGCCTTCGAGGATCCGGACAAGGCCTTCGCCAAACTGGCGGAGCTGAAGGGCCGGGTTCTGACCATGAGCACCCAGCCCCAGCAGGTCGGTGAATTGTTCCGCAACGGCGATATCGCGGTGGGTTACACCAGCCTGGCCTCGCTCTCGAGCGTGATCAAGAATCCGGACTACGGCATCGGCGTCTCGATCCGCGAATTGGCCGAGGGTTGGGTGACCGAGATCATCGCCCTGTCGATCCCGAAGGGCCATCCCAATGCGGATGCCGATACCTATGCCTTCATCAACCAGATCTTGACGCCCGAGGTCGCCCAGGCCCTGCAGGAGGCCGCCTGGTATGTGCCGCTGATTTCCACCGCGACGACGCCGCAGGCGCTGCTCGACCAGGGCTTCCCCGGTCCGGCCGACCTCGAACGGGCGATCACCTATGATCTCACCCGCTTGGCCGCCGTCCGGCAGGATTGGACCAAGCGCTATTCGGAAATCTTCAATGCCTGATCGGGGTGTCGCCGCGTCTTCGTGGCGGTGGGGCGGCCTGGCGGCCGCCCCGGCCTGCGCGCTTCTGGCCTTGCCGATCGTGGTCGCCCTGTTGATGGCCCGCATCAGCCTGGATCCCTATACCGCCGAGTCGGGACAGGGAAGCGGCTGGACCATCGCGAATTGGCGCGTCCTGTGGACCGACCCGGCCTATCTGCGCTCACTGGCGCTGACCGCGCGGCTGACCGTGATCACCACGATTACCGCCGTGCTCCTGGCCTATCCCCTCGCGCTGTTCTCCCGGATGGCGTCGCGCCGCGGCGTGAAGGCCTTCGTCGACCTCGCCGTCCTCGTGCCGCTCCTCACCAATCTCGTGCTGCAGATCATCGGCTGGATGGCCGTCTTCTCGCCCGCCAACCCGCTGGTCCGCCTGTTGCCATTTCGGATCGCCTTCACGGAGATGAGCGTCGTCGTCGTGCTCATTCACCATGCCGTTCCCTTCGCCTATTTCGGCATCGACTCGGCTTTGCGCAACCTGCCCCAGTCGCTCGAGGAAGCGGGTGCCACGCTGGGCGCCAACCGCTGGCAGGTCCTGACCCGGGTCATCGTGCCCCTGAGCCTTCCCGGTGTCGTCGCGGGATCGCTGCTGGTCGCCGCCTCGGCCTTCAGCATGTATGTGATTCCGATCCTGGTCGGCGGCTATCGGGTACCGGCGCTGGGTGTCCTGGTGCAGGGCGCGCTCGATCAATCCAACTGGCCGCTGGGGGCCACGATTTCGACGGCGCTCACCGTCTTCGCCCTCGCCGCCCTCGGCCTCTATCAGGCCAGCACGCGCCGCATCACCGGCCAGGGAGGGCGGCCATGACCATCGTCGGCCCCAAGGAACGGGCCCTCCTCGGCCTGCTCGCCGCGACCACGCTCCTCTTCCTGCTGCTGCCGAGCCTG
>JAQVKV010000230.1 GCA_028694545.1 Zavarzinia sp.
GACACCTGGCCGTAGAGCATGCAGCCAACCGGGTAGAGCGGGTTGGCGTCATTGTCGGCGGCCTGGCCCGGCATGACCATCAGGCTGCCGGCGTTCAGAGGCACGTTCCAGCGGTAGTTGAAATCCATGCCGACATAGGCGTCGTCCAGCGTGGTCGAGACGCTGGCGCCGACCAGCTTGATCTTCTCGGGGTAGACCAGCATGTAGTCGCCAAGGTCGGTGGTCGCGGGCGGCGCGCCGCCGCCGAGGAAGCCGAGGCCGGCCAGCGTCGGTGCCAGATAGACGGTCGGCGTCATCGCGTTGTACTGCAGGGCATGAAGCGCCACGGCCAGATCCGGTTCCGGCCGGAAGGTGGCGCTGACGCCGAAACTGTTGCCGGCGGAGGGCGGGTCGATGTCGTCGGCCCGGGTCAGGTGATACTGGAAGGCCGGCGGGCCGGCGTTGAACAGCAGGCGTTCGCCGCCACGGTCCAGGATGTCCGTCGTCGCGAAATAGGAACCGACGGGGGCCAGCTGGGTCTTGCGCCACTCGAACTGGTAATAGGCCGAAAGCGAGAGGCGATCGCTGATCTGCAGTGTCGAGGCTATCTGGGCGACCGGCAGCACGATGTCCTTGAATTCGCTGCCGGGCGAGGCGGAGGCCTTGAAGCCGTCGGCGGGGGCCATGGCGCCGGCGATGCCGTTACCGCCGAAGAACAGGCTCTCGCCCCAGAGCTGGGCAAAGCGCCCGAGCCGGAAATTCAGCGGCATGTCGCCGACGTCGTAACGCCCGAAGACCAGAAGGTCGCGCAGCGCCAGATGGGGCCCGCCGGCATATTCCTCGGTCGCGCCGGTGAAATCGTCGGCGGCGATACCGGTGCCGTTCAGGGTGTTCAGGGACGTGTTGTCGCTGTCCTGATGATAGATCGAATCGTAGAAGGCGTTGGCGCTGACCCGGGCGCCCCAGCCCCGGTAGCTGATGTCGAATTCGCCCGTCGTGTCGATCCGGTTGGAGACGAAGCCCCTGTCGAAGGCGCGGGTGGAATCATCCGCGTTGATGTTCGACAGATTGGCGGCGTCCGGCTCGCTTGCCCGGTAGATCGTGCTGTATTTCACGTTGATGGTGATCGAGGCCTTCACCTCCGGCCCGAGGTCGAGCTGGACCGCGCCGGCGGCGGCCGGCACGGTCAGGCCCGCCGTAAGGCAGGCCAAGGCCAGGCGTTTCTGGGTCTTGTTCTTCTTCATCTGTTTCTGCCCTCCCTTTTTCAGATCGTTTTTCGGCGCGCCGACGGCCACATGACGAAAGCCAGCGCGGGTACCACCACCAGGGCACCGACCATGTTCCACAGGAACATGAAGGCGAGGATCACGCCCATGTCGGCCTGGAATTTGATCGGTGCCAGAAGCCAGAAGATCACGCCGGCGGCCATGGTGAAGCCGGTCAGCAGCACCACCTTGCCGGTGAAGCGCATGGCGCGCAGATAGGCTGTCGTCAGATCCTCGCCCGAGGCGAGGCCCGCCAGCATCACGGAGATGACGTAGAGCGCGTAATCGATGCCGATGCCGACGCCGAGCGCCACCACCGGCAGGGTCGAAACCTTCACCCCGATGCCGAGGGCGACCATCAGTGCTTCCGACAGGATCGATGTGACGACGAGGGGCACCAGCGCGCAGATCGTCGCCCGGATCGACCGGAAGGCGATCAGGGTCAGCAGGGCGACGGCGCCATAGACGCCGAAGAGCATGGTATCCATCGCCCCCGCCACAACTTCGTTCGTGGCGGCCTGCACACCGGCGTTGCCGCCGGCAAGCTCGATCTTCAGGCCGGGGGTGTCGTCCTTCGCGATGAAGTCGGCGGCGGCGGCGACGACGGTCGCCAGGGTGTCGGCCTTGTGGTCGGTCAGATAGGCGTAAAGAGGCAGGAGATCGCAATTCAGTGTCTTCAGCTCGCGCGGGGCATAGGGCGCGATCTGGTTGAGGGTCGGCTGGTTGGCGATGAGCTCGAACCACTTGGGATTCTGTTCGTTCATGCCCATGGTCGCCCAGCGGGCATAAGAGGCGAAGGAGCGCGTGCCCTCGACCATGGGCAATTGCCGCAGCTGCACCTCGAGCCGGTCGAGGGTCGCGAGGGTGCGATAGTCAAGGCAGGCGGTCCGGCTCGGCACCGCCATGACGACGAGGACATCGCTGCTCGTGCTGTAATGCTCGATCAGATAGGCGGTATCGCGGTTGTAGCGGGATTCGGGACGCAGTTCAGGCGCCCCGGCGTCGAGATCGCCGATCTTGAGATCCCGGGCGACTACCCAGCCGCCGACGCCGACCGTCCGGGTCGCCGCCAGGACGAGAAGGGCGGGGCCCCGCCGGGTCAGGCTGGCGAGGCTGCGCCAGACGGGGCCGGGGCCCGTGGCCGCGCCACGCGCGCTCCGCGCCGCCGCCCGCCGCCCGACGCCGACATAGGACAGCAACACTGGGATCAGGATCAGGTTGGTGAAGATCAGGACACCGACCCCGAGGCTGGCCGTGATCGCCAGCTCGCGGATCGCCTCGATCTCGATCAGGAACAGCACGGCGAAACCGACGGCGTCCGACAGCAGGGCCGCCATGCCGGCCATGAACAGGCGGCGGAACGTGAAGCGCGCGGCGATCAGCGGCGGTGTGCCGTGGGCGATGTCCTGCGTTACGCCGTTCATCTTCTGGGCGCCGTGGCTCATGCCGATGGCGAAGACGAGGAAGGGGACGAGGACCGAGTAGGGATCGAGCGCGAAGCCGAGCAGCGTGGCCGCGCCGAGTTGCCAGACCACGGCGACCAGGGAGCAGCCGACCACCAGCAGGGTGGCGCGCAGGCTGTGGGTGTAGAAGAACAGGATCAGGCCCGAGATGACGATGGCGAGCCCGAAGAAGGCAAGCATGGCGATGAGGCCATCGGTCATCTCGCCGACCACGCGGGCGTATCCGGTGATGCGGATCGTGATGCCCTGCGTGGCATAGTCGTCGCGCAACTGGTCCAGTTGCGCCGAGAGGCGGCGATAGTCGATGGTGCCGCCGGTATCGGGGTCGCGGCCGATCACGGGGGCGTCGATGGCACTCGAGCGGAAATCGCCGGCGACGAGGGAGCCGATATAGGTGGAACGGGCGAGATTTGCCCGGACCTGCGCGATCGCCTCGGCCGAACCGTCGTAATCGTCCGGGATCACCGGACCGGCGTCGAGTCCTTCCTCGGTGACGGCGTACCAGCGTGTCGCCGGCGTCCAGAGCGAGGACATGTAACCGCGCTCGATGCCCTGGATCAGGAACACCCGGTCGCTGATCTGGCGCAGGGTCTCGAGATAGTCGGCGGTCAGGATGGATGCGCCCGGCGGCGCCTCGACCACGATCCGCAGCGCATTCCACTGGGTCTCCAGCCCCTTGCGGTGTTCGAGAAACTTCTCGATGTAGGGGTGGGTCGTCGGCAGCATGCGCTCGAAGGCCGCATCGAGACGGGTGCCGGCCGCGGCGATCGCGAAGAAGGCGGTGACGAGGGCGCAGGCGATCAGGACGAGGGCCCGGTTGTTGAAGACCAGCCGTTCGACGAAGCCGCCGCTTCTCGGATCGAAGCCGGCGATGTCGGCGCCGGCCGGCGCGGCGTTATCGTGGGTCGTCGCACTCATGAGCCACTCCCCGTCAATTGGGCGCGCGGGACGAGGGTGAGGCCGCCGAGGCCGGTCACCAGAAGATCGCCGGCCGGGGTTTCGATGAGATCGGTCAGGAGCATGGGCACGCGCCGGGCGGTGGCCTCGAAGTGTCGTCCGTCATCCCGGCTGAGCAACAGGCGGCCATCGGCCGTCGCCATGACGAGGGTGCCGTCGTGAAGTACCGTCGCTGCGTTGATCGTCGCCTCCGTGCCGGTCTCCACCCGCTGCCAGCTCTCGCCCGCATCCAGTGACAGGAAGGCGTGGCCGAGCAGGCCGAAGGCGATCAGGCCGCCCGTCGACGTCGCCAGGATGCCGAAGAAACTGCCTTCATAGGGTGAGGACAGGAGCGTGAAATCCGTCTCGCCCGCCCGTCGGCGCATGAGAAGGCCCAGTTCGCCGGCAAGGTAGAGATCACCGCCCAGCCGGGTCGCGCCATAGGGATGGGCCTCGTCGCTCGCCTCGAGTTCCGTTGCCAGGTAGGACCAGTGCGCGCCGGCGTCCGTGGTCGAGAACGCCATCGAGAAGGCGCCGAAGACGGACAGCGTGCCATTCCACCAGTCGAGGGACAGAAACGGCTTGTCGGCGCCCTGTTGTTCAAGCCGTTCGGCCCGGCGCCTTGCCCCGGCGGGCGTTTCGGCCCCGACCGTCGCCAGCGCCTGTTCGCCGGCGCCGTAGCCGTCGAGCTTCAGGTCCCAGCTCGCGCCGCCGTCGTCGGTCGCGAGGACGGCACCGAAATGACCGATGGCAAAGCCATGGACGGGGTCGGTAAAGACGAGATCGGTAATGCCGACGCCGACAGGCACCCGCGCCTGTTCCCAGGTGGCGCCGCCATCGGCCGAACGCAGGATCACACCGCGCTCGCCCGCCACGACCAGGGCATCACCGGCGCGGGCGGCGGCCAGAAGGGCGGCGCGGGTCGGCTGGCGTAGCGCGACCGCCGGTGTCGAAAGGGCCAGGATCTCCGCGCGCGGGCGCTCGGGGGCGGCCGAGGCACCGGACACCGGGGCCGTGCCGATGGTAAGGATCGCGAGGGCGAGGGCAAGCCGCCCCCCGCGATGCCGGTTCTGCATGGGCATCCACTCTCTCCCCGCCGCCGCCCTTTCGGGGCGGCGACGTCGTCGATCGGTTGGCGTCGGTTCCAGCCTATTGGCCGCGACGGGCGGCGAGGGCGTCGGGCGTGAAGATCGATTCGTCGATCGAGGGCAGGGCCACCGCGCTCTGCCGGCCGTGCGTGATGTCCGTCGTGTTCAGCCAGGTCGCTGTATAGGCGCCGGCCTGCAGGTCGTAGCCGAAGTGGATCGTGGGGAGCACCGCCGGAATGTCCGGCGCGGCGATCGAGAGCTGATAGATCAGCTTCCACAGGTCGCCATTGCCGTCCCACAGGTCGCCGCCGGTCGGATGCCAGTTGTCCTCGTCGACATAGAGCCGGCGATGGGGCACGGAATGGCGCTCGCCCTCGCGCAGCTTGCCGTCGAGGATCCACACCCTGTGCTTCTCGAAGCGGATGGCGTCCGGATTGGTGAAATGGGGGCCCAGCACCTGGTCGCTGGTCAGGTGCGGCACATTGTTGTTGTTGTAGGGGACATACATCTTCTTCTTGCCGACGATGGTCCACTCGTAGCGTTCCATCCTCTTGCCCGAATTGAAGACCTGGAGTTCGTCGTAATTCATCAGGCCCATGGTGCTGGGGTT
>JAQVKV010000231.1 GCA_028694545.1 Zavarzinia sp.
CGTCGCTTTGTTTCCGCTGATCCGGGACCAGCTCGTCACCCTCGGCCAGGCATTGCCGGATCTGATCGACCGCACCCAGAGCGCCGCCGGCAAATTGTTCGAGGGCGTGATGTCGGAATTGAGCAGCGGGCAGCGCCACGCGCTCTCGACCGGGATCGACGAGGTTGGGCGCAGCGCCGTCAACATTGTCGGCGATCTCGTCTCGCGCCTGTGGTCCGGCGGGCTCGTCGTCGTTGACTTCATCTCGATCATGCTGATCACGCCGGTCGTCGTCTTCTACCTGCTGCGCGACTGGGAGAAGGTCATCGCCGCGATCGACGGCTGGCTGCCGCGCGACCATGTCGTGACCATCCGCGAACAGGCGCGGGCGGTGGACAAGGCGCTGGCGGGTTTCGTGCGCGGGCAGATCCTGGTCTGTGCCATTTCGGGCTCGCTCTATGCCCTCGGCTGGACCGTGGCCGGGCTCAACTTCGGCCTGATCATCGGCCTGATCGCCGGTTTCCTCGCCTTCATTCCCTATGTCGGCGGGCTGGTCGGGCTGACCCTGGCGATCACTGTCGGGGCGGGGGAATACGGGCTGGACTGGCCGCGACTGGGCGCCATTCTCGCCGTCTATCTGGTGGTGCAGGGACTGGAGGGGACTTTCATCCAGCCCTGGCTGGTCGGGCGCAGCGTCGGCCTGCACGATCTCTGGATCATCTTCGCCCTGCTGGCCGGGGGGGCCCTGTTCGGTTTCCTGGGCGTGCTGCTCGCGGTGCCGGCGGCGGCGGCAATCGGGGTTCTTGTCCGCTTCGGGTTGCGGCGCTACCTCGACAGCGGTTTCTACAAGGGCGCGGCCGGTGCCGGGGGCGACGATGGCGCCTGAGCCGGCCACTCCAGTCCAGATCCCGCTGGATCTGCCGTTCCGCACGGCGCTTGGCCGGGCGGACCTGATCGTGCACGCCGGCAACGAGACGGCGGTGCAATGGCTTGCCCGCTGGCCGGACTGGCCGGGCCGTGTGCTCGCACTCGCCGGACCCGCGGCCTCGGGCAAGAGCCACCTCGCCAACGTATGGGCGACGGACGCGGGCGCGCTGCGCCTTGACGCGGGCGCGCTCACGGTCAACGCGGTGCCCGATTTCGCCGGGCGACCCGTGCTGATCGAGGCGGCCGACGGCATCGTCGACGAAGTGGCACTGTTCCACCTGATTAACCTGACTCGGGAGCAGGAGGGCTTCCTGCTGCTGACGGCCCGTGCCGCCCCCGCGCGCTGGCCCGTGGCGCTGCCTGACCTGCGTTCGCGCCTTGGCGCCGTGCCTGTCGCAAGGCTCGGGCTGCCGGACGAGGCGACGCTGTCGGCCCTGATCGCCAAGCTTCTGGCCGACCGCCAGCTGACCCTCGACGCGCGGCTGCTGGACTGGGTTGTGACGCGCATCGACCGGACGCCGGCGGCGGCGGCGGCGCTGGTCTCGGCGCTCGACCGGGAATCCTTGCGTGTCGGCGGCAAGCTGAACACGGCGCTGGTACGCCGGGTGGTTTCCGCCTTTTCCGGGAACGAAGGCGGCGGAGACGATGGGGCGGCGCCATAAGCCTGTCATCTTGCTAAGGTAGTTTCCGCATCGTATTGCCAAGAATCCGAGGAGCAGGGCCGTGACCGACAATGTATCGACGAGGGTGGTTGACGCTGGCGGCGCCCATAGCGATGACACCGGCCCGACCGCCGCGCCGCCGGTCGCGCTGACGAGTCCCGATCGCTTCATCAACCGCGAACTGTCCTGGCTGGCCTTCAACAACCGCGTGCTCGAGGAAGCCTGGAACGTGAAGCATCCGCTGCTCGAGCGGTTGCGCTTCCTGTCGATCTCGGCCAACAACCTCGACGAATTCTACATGGTGCGCGTCGCCGGCCTGCGCGGGCAGGTGAGGGCGGGGATCGAGAGCCTGTCCTACGACGGTCTGACCCCGGCGCAGCAGCTCCACGAAATCAACCTCATGGCCGGCAAGCTGATGGCGGACCAGCAGCGCTGCTGGATCGACCTCAATCACGAGATGCGCGCCGCCGGCATCTATGTCCTGGCGCCCGACGAACTGACGGCGGCCGAGACCGAATGGCTGTCGCAGCGCTTCCTCGATTATATTTTCCCGCTGCTGACGCCGCTCGCCGTCGATCCGGAGCATCCGTTCCCCTTCCTGCCCAACCTCGGCTTCGCCATCGTGCTGCAGCTGAAGCGCAAGGCGGACGGGCAGGTGATGCGTGCCCTGTTGCCGCTGCCCAGCCAGATCGAGCGCTTCATCCGCCTGCCGGGCGATCACATCCGCTTCATCAGCCTCGAGAATACGGTCGGCCTGTTCTTCGACCGCCTGTTTCCGAACTACGAACTGGTGGCCAAGGGCCAGTTCCGCATCATCCGTGACAGCGACATGGAAATCGAGGAAGAGGCGGAAGACCTCGTCCTCGTGTTCGAGACGGCGCTGAAGCGCCGACGCAAGGGCGTCGTCATCCGCCTGAAGATCGACAGCTCCATGCCCGAGGACCTGCGCCGCTTCGTGATCGAGGAGATGGAGGCGACGACGGGCGACGTCGTGATCGTCGACGGCATCCTCGGCCTCGCGGACACCAAGCAGCTCATCACCGACGACCGGCCGGACCTGAAGTTCACTCCCTACAACGCCCGATTTCCCGAACGCATCCGCGACTTCGGCGGCGATTGTCTGGCCGCCATCCGTTCCAAGGATATCGTCGTCCACCACCCCTACGAATCCTTCGACGTGGTGGTCCAGTTTCTTCGTCAGGCTGCGCAGGACCCTGCGGTCGTCGCCATAAAGCAGACCCTGTACCGCACCTCGAACGACAGCCCGATCGTGAAGGCGCTGATCGAGGCGGCGGAGGCGGGCAAGGTCGTTACCGCGCTGGTCGAACTGAAGGCCCGGTTCGATGAAGCCGCCAACATCAAGTGGGCGCGCGACCTGGAGCGCGCGGGCGTTCAGGTGGTCTACGGCTTCCTCGAACTGAAGACCCACGCCAAGATCAGCCTCGTCGTCCGCCGCGAGGCGGGTGGCCATCTGGTCACCTATACCCACTTCGGCACGGGCAACTACCATCCGATCACCGCCCGCATCTATACCGACCTGTCCTATTTCACGGCCGATCCGGTGCTGGGGCGTGATGCCGCCTATCTCTTCAATTTCCTGACCGGCTACGCCCGGCCGGAACACCTGGTGAAGCTGGCCGCTTCGCCGGATACGTTGCGCCCGACCCTGCTGCGCCTGATCGACGAGGAAATCGCGCACGCCAAGGCCGGCCGGCCGGCGGAAATCTGGGCCAAGATGAACAGCGTGGTCGATCCCACCATCATCGACGCGCTCTATCGCGCCTCCCAGGCGGGGGTGGAGATCGATCTCGTCGTTCGCGGCATCTGCTGCCTGCGCCCCGGCGTGCCGGGCCTGTCCGAGAATATCCGGGTCAAGTCGATCGTCGGACGCTTTCTCGAGCATTCGCGCATTGTCTGCTTTGGCTCGGGCCACGAGATCCCGTCGTCGCACACCAAGGTCTTCATCTCCTCGGCCGACTGGATGCCCCGCAATCTTGACCGCCGGGTCGAGACGCTGGTGCCGATTCTCAACCCGACCGTGCATGCCCAGATCCTCGACCAGATCATGATCGCGAATCTGAAGGACGAGGCGCAATCCTGGGATCTGCAGCCGGATGGTTCCTTCGTGCGCGATCACGCGAAAGACGGCGGCTTTTCCGCGCATGAGTACTTCATGACGAATCCGAGCTTGTCGGGTCGCGGCAAGGCGCTTAAGACCGGCCAGGCACCGCGACTGGTGCTGGACGAATAGTGCTGGACCAAGATGAGTATTGCCGAGGCCTCGACCCCGCGAATTCATGGAAGATACGCCGGACGTACCGGGGTAGTGGACATCGGCTCTAATTCCGTTCGTCTCGTCGTCTATGAAGGCAGCGGCCGCAACCCGGCCGCGATGTTCAACGAGAAGGTGCTGGCTGGTCTCGGCCGGCGCCTCGGCTCGACCGGCCGTCTGGACGAGGAAGGGTTGAAATCCGCCTATGCCGCGATCGAGCGCTTTACCGCGCTTGCCAGGGTCATGGGGGTCCGCCATCTCGATATCGTTGCCACCGCCGCCGTTCGCGATGCCGAGGATGGCGCCGATTTCGTCGCCCGTGCGAGCGAGATCGCGGGGCACCAGGTCCGCGTCCTCTCGGGCCAGGAAGAGGCCTATTTCTCGGCGGAGGGCGTGCTGTCGGCGGTGCCTGACGCCAATGGTCTTGTCGGCGATCTCGGCGGCGGCAGCCTCGAGGTGGTGCTGGTGGGCGAGGGCCAGGTGGGCAATCAGGCGACGTTGCCGCTCGGCCCCTTGCGCCTTCTGGAGGCGGCACAGGGCGACCGGGCCAAGGCAACCGCGATCATCGATCAGGCGCTGGCCGGCCTGCCCTGGCTGGACCAGGTGAGGGGACGCAGCTTCTATGCCGTCGGCGGGGCATGGCGGGCGCTGGCCAAGATCCATATGGCGCAGGTCTCCTATCCCCTGCGCGTGCTGCACCATTACCGCATCATGCGCGGTGACGTGCGCGATCTGTCGCGTGTGATTTCCAACCTTTCGCGCGAGAGCCTGGAGCGGATTTCCGGCCTCTCGCGCCGGCGCCTCGACACTCTGCCGCTGGCAGCCCTGATCCTCGACCGCGTGCTGAAGGCGACCAAGCCGAAGGATGTTGTCTTCTCGTCCTACGGCCTGCGTGAAGGCCTGCTCTACAGCCGCCTGCCCAGCCGGGAGCGGGCGCAGGATCCGTTGATCGAGACCGCCTGCCAGATGGGCGCGCGCATGGGCCGCTTCGCCGAGCACGGCGACGAGATGGCGGACTGGACCAGTGGCCTCTTCGCCGACGAAAGCGAGGCCGAGACGCGCCTGCGCCTTGCCACCTGCCACCTGTCCGACATCGGCTGGCGCGGTCATCCCGATTACCGCGCCCAGCAAAGCCTGTTCGAGATCCTGCGCGGCCCCTTCGTCGGGATCGACCATCCGGGCCGGGCGGAAATCGCCCTGGCGATCTATTCCCGTTATGACGGCGACGTCGAGGCCGGTGCCTGCCGTCAGGCCTCCGCCGTGCTGGACGACCGTCAGGCCCTGCGCGCCCGTGTGCTCGGGGGCGCGCTACGCCTTGGCCACGTGCTGACCGGGGGGACGCCCGGTATCGTCCATGAATGTCCGCTGGTGGTCGAGGGGGACGCGCTCGTGCTCCACCTGGCGCCGCGCCATGCGAGCCTCGACGGCGAGGTGGTGCAACGGCGTCTCGCCACCGTCGGCCGCCTGATGGGCCTGGGGACCCGAGTCGTCGTCGACGG
>JAQVKV010000232.1 GCA_028694545.1 Zavarzinia sp.
GAGGCGAGGGCGAAGGCGTCCTGCTCCTCGCGGGTCAGCTGCCACTGGCGCGCCACGTTCTCGGCGGTGATGCCCATGTGATAGCCGTAGAAGGCGTCGGTCAGGCCGTCCTTGATCATGGTGTCGATGAGCTTGGTGTCGCCCATCTTGGTGCCCGCGCGCATGTGCGAGGCGTGGGGCGCCATGCTCATGCTTTCCTGGCCGCCGGCGATGACCACGCTCGAATCACCGTTCTTGATCGCCTGATAGCCAAGGGCCACGGCGCGCAGACCCGAACCGCAGAGTTGGTTCATGCCCCAGGCCGGCACTTCCACCGGCAGGCCGGCGTTGACGGCGGCCTGCCGGGCCGGGTTCTGGCCCTGGGCGGCCTGGAGGACCTGGCCGAGGATCACTTCCGAGACGTCCGCCGCCTCGACGCCGCTGCGCTTCAGCAATTCGGTGATGACGGTCTGGCCAAGCACATGGGCGGGCACATCGGCGAAAGCGCCGTTGAAGGAACCGACCGGCGTGCGGGCGGCGGCGACGATGACGACGTCAGTCATGAATTCACTCCCAGATCTGCTGCGACAGCCCGCGGGGCCGGGCCATCTTCACCTGAATGATTGGGCGGCGCGGGGCCGTCGCGGCGCCACATTGCATGACCGCCCAACGCCGGTAAACGAGAAATTAGTCGTGTTTCCGCAACCGTCTTTGCTGCAAATCAATTCGCACGCGGCGCTTGCGTGACGGCACCGCAACAAGCGACAATGCACCAAAGCTCCCCTGAACGATTGGTACGGCTGTGGCAAAAAAAATGACCGGCGAGGCTCCCGTCACCATCAAGAAGTACGCCAACCGGCGTCTGTACAATACCGCGACGTCCTCCTACGTCACCCTCGACCATCTTTGTCAGATGGTAAAGAACGGCGAGGATTTCGTCGTCTACGACGCGAAGACGGGCGAGGACATCACGCGGTCGGTGCTGACCCAGATCATCTTCGAGGAAGAGGGCAAGGGACAGAACCTGCTGCCGATCCGATTCCTGCGCCAGCTCATCCGCTTCTACGGCGACCAATTGCAGGGCGTGCTGCCCAATTATCTCGAGCTTTCGATGGAAAGCTTCGCCAAGAATCAGGAGCAGGTGAAGAGCGTGATCACCGAGGCTTTTTCGGGCAAGAATCCGCTGCGCACCTTTGAGGAACTGGCCCGCCAGAACTTCCAGCTCTTCGAGCGCGCCATCCGCGCCTTCTCGCCCTTCGCGGCCCTGCGCGCCGCGACCGGCGAAGGTGGGGCGGACGAACTGGCGGCCCCGCCGATGCCGCTCGTCCCCGGATCGGAAGGCGAGATTTCGGCGCTTCGCGCCCAGATCGAGGCGATGCAGCGCCAGCTCGACGGCATTACCAAGCCGGTGGAGCCGGAAAAGCCTGAGAAGAAGGAAGGCTGAGGGCGGGCTTACCCCCTCACGAAGGGCTTACCCCCTCACCCCGGCCCTCTCCCCCAAGGGGGCGAGGGAGTAGATCACGCGCGAGGCAGGCCCCCTCGCCCCCTTCAGGGGGAGAGGGCCGGGGTGAGGGGGGACTCTCAGTCTTCGACGACTTCCCCCGCCAGCCATTCGACGCGCGCGCTGCCCGTCGCGCGATAGCCCATCAGGTCGACCAGCGTCGGCAGGTCGCGCGCCAGATCCTCGTCCAGGCGCCACGGCGGGCGGATCACGATCAGGCCCGAGCCCGCGAAGCGGCCAGGGTCGTGATCGGGCTGGGTCAGCAGTTCGACCGCGAGGATCCGGGAAACGCCGGAGACGCGTAGCGTCTCATGCAGGCGGTCGGCCGCCCGGCGGCCCTTCACCGGATACCAGCCGAGCAGGATCGCGGTGGAGGCGCGTTTCGCCGCCTCGATCAGATGTGCCGCCAATTGCTCGAAATCGTCGGCCGCCTCGAACGGCGGGTCGATCAGCACGATGCTGCGCCCCGTCTTTACCGGCAGGAAGGCACGCAGGGCACTCCAGCCGTCACGCCGATGCACGGCGGCGCGCGGGTCGCGGGCCAGCGCGTCCTTCAGGGCGTCGGAAACCGGGGCCACCGTCTCGCAGGCGATCACCCGGTCCTGCTCGCGCAGCAGGCGCAGGGCGACAAGGGGCGAGCCAGGGTAGAGCAGGGCATCGCCCGCCAGCGCCGTCGCATAGGCGGCGCAGACCGGCGGCCATGTCGCCGGCTCATGGTCGAGCAGGCGGCCGATACCCTCCTGCCATTCGCCGCCCTCGGGGTCCAGTTCATAGAGACCGGCGCCGGCATGGCTGTCGATCACGGTGATCGGCGCGGGCTTCGCCTCGAGGCGTTCGATGATCGTGGCGAGCACCAGATGCTTCAGGACGTCGCCCGCATTGCCGGCATGGAAATGGTGGCGGTAGTTCATCGTGTCAGCGGGCACGCTCGAGCACGGCGGCAAAGAAGCCGTCGGTCCCGTGGCGGGCCGGACTGAGCGCCAGATGCGGCCCGTTCCCCGGCGCCGGCCGGGACGAGCCGACCGCTTCCCAGGCCTCGGCCAGGGGCACCGCGCGGAAATCCGGATGGCGGGCGAGGAAGGCTTCAACCTGGGCCTCGTCCTCGTCGATCAGGACCGAACAGGTGGCGTAGACGAGGCGCCCGCCCGGCTTCACCAGCGGTGCCGCGCGATCGAGGATCGTTGCCTGCAGGGCGGTCAGATGGGTCAGTTCCTCGGCGCTGCTGCGCCATTTGGCATCCGGGTTGCGGCGAAAAGTGCCGGTACCGGTACAGGGCGCATCCACCAGCACGCGATCGAAGGCGCCTTTCTGGCGTGACAGGAAGCGGTCGCCCTCGGTGCCCAGGGCATGGCGGGTGACATTGTGGACATCGGCCCGGCGCAGGCGCGCCACCGCCTCGTCCAGCCGGCGGCCGTCGACGTCGGTGGCGATCAGGCGGCCCTTGTTCTCCATGGCGGCCGCGATGGCGAGGGTCTTGCCGCCGGCCCCTGCGCAGAAATCGAGCACCCGTTCGCCCGCCCG
Organism: Zavarzinia sp.; assembly: GCA_028694545.1. Taxonomy (GTDB): domain Bacteria; phylum Pseudomonadota; class Alphaproteobacteria; order Zavarziniales; family Zavarziniaceae; genus Zavarzinia. The sequence continues at coordinate 3,002 of JAQVKV010000232.1, forward strand.
CGCGCCGAGCAGCAGGGCGGCGAGCTGGGATGCTTCGTCCTGGACCTCGACCAGGCCCTCGCGCCAGGCCCGGCCCCGGGCCAGCGCCGGGCGTCCCTCGACCCGCAGCCCGACCGGCGACAGCGGCGTGGGCACGGCGATGATGCCGTCCTCGGCCAGGGCGGCGATGGCGGCATCGCGCCCGCCCTTCAGCGTGTTGACGCGCAGGTCGAGCCCGGTCTCGGCGCAGAGCGCCTCGGCTTCCGGCAGCAGGCGCGGGCCGAAGCGGGCTTCGAGATGGGGCATCAGCCAGGCGGGCAGATTGGCGGCCACGGCGGGCGGCTGATCCGGATGACCGAGGCTGCGCTCGTACAATTGCGCCGCCGCCTGGGTTTCCGGTGTCGGCAGATGCGGCAGATGCTTGCGCAGGCCGGACTTGTCCTGCCCGTCGAGCAGGCAGAGGCCGGCGACAAGGCGGGACAGCGGTGCTGGCCGCGCGCCGACATGCTGCACCCACCAGTCGAGCTGGGCCCGATGGCGGCAGATGGCAAGGGTGAGGCGGGCGATGCGGCTGCGCGCCGGGGGCGGCCACTTGCGCTTGTCGAAGGCGGATTTGAGCACGCGGTCGGCGGCGCGGCCGTTCTCGATCGCCACCAGGGCGTCGAGCACGGCGGCGGCGATCTCGGTCTCGAGCTTCGGGCGCGGCCGGCGCGGCCGGAAGGAGCGCTCGGTGGAAGCGCGGTCGGAAGGGGCGGGTCTGCGACGGTCGGGTGGGGCCATGATCGGCGCACCCTAATCGCGCATCGCGGGCTTCGCCATCACCGAATGATCATGCCCGGCGACGCGCCAGACGTATCTTGCTCAAAACTTGTGCATTGATGGTCTTTTGAGCAGCAATTTGTCGAAAATAAGACGACGCGAGTGTACCGCGCCGCGCGCGCCGGCCCTTGAATCAGGCGCGGGGCACGATTGGCACGGTTCTTGAGTCTGCAGGTGTCCGGGTGGCGTGTCCGGCCTTGGCCCTGAGGGCTTGGTCGGGGCTGGCGCGGCCCTGAGGTCAATCGTGAGGGGAAAACCATGAAACTCGTGATGGCCGTCATCAAACCGTTCAAGCTCGATGACGTGCGCGAAGCCCTGGCAGCCGTTGGTGTGCCCGGGCTCACGGTAAGTGAAGTTAAGGGTTTCGGTCGCCAGAAGGGTCATACCGAAATCTATCGCGGTGCGGAGTACACCGTGAGCTTCCTGCCCAAGGTGAAGATCGAGGCCGCGGTTGCCGACGAAATCGTCGAGCAGGTCGTGGAGGCGATTCAGAAGGCCGCCCACACGGGCAAGATCGGCGACGGCAAGATCTTCGTCGTCGACCTGCAGCAGTCCATCCGCATCCGCACCGGCGAAACCGGGCCGGATTCGCTCTGAGTGCCGACGAGAGGTCCTTCCCATGAAACTTAACTGGAAACTTCCGCTCCTCCTCGGCGCGGCGGGCCTTGCGGTGGCGATGCCGGAAATGGCCGCGCACGCGCAGGAAGTGGCGGCTGAAGCCGCCGCCGAAGTCGCTGCCGCCGATCCCGTGCCCGATAAGGGCGACACGACCTGGATGCTGGTCTCCACCATCCTCGTGCTGCTGATGACGGTTCCGGGTCTCGCCCTGTTCTACGGCGGCCTCGTCCGCGCGAAGAACATGCTGTCGGTCCTGACCCAGGTTCTCGCGATCGTCTGCGTCGTCGCCGTGATCTGGGTGATCTACGGCTATTCGCTGGCCTTCACCGGCTCCAACCCGTTCGTCGGCGGCTTCTCGAAGCTGTTCCTCGCCGGGGTGGGCATGGATTCCAACGCCGCCACCTTCTCGGACGGCGTGGTGATCCCGGAATACACCTTCATCATCTTCCAGATGACCTTCGCCTGCATCACGCCGGCCCTGATCCTCGGCGCCTTCGCCGAGCGCATCAAGTTCTCGGCCGTGATCCTGTTCACGATCCTGTGGGTGACCTTCATCTACTTCCCGATCTGCCACATGGTCTGGTACGCGGGCACGGGCGAGCCCGGCGATCCGAACGGCCTGATCTTCGAGTGGGGCGCGCTGGACTTCGCGGGCGGCACCGTCGTCCACATCAATTCCGGTATCGCCGCGCTGGTGGGCTGCCTGCTCGTCGGCAAGCGCATCGGCTTTGGCAAGGAAGTCATGGCCCCGCACTCGCTGACCATGACCATGATCGGTGCCTCGCTGCTGTGGGTGGGCTGGTTCGGCTTCAACGCCGGTTCCAACCTGGAAGCCAACGGTGGCGCCGCGCTGGCCGCGATCAACACCTTCGTCGCCACGGCGGCGGCAGGCAGCTCGTGGCTCTTCGTCGAATGGATCG
>JAQVKV010000233.1 GCA_028694545.1 Zavarzinia sp.
CCGTCCTTGTCGAGCCGGGCGAAGCGGGCATCGATCTTCGCGGCCATTTCCGCCTGCGAGACGCGGAAATCGAGGCTGGTGTCCGCCGCCATGATCGGATCGGGAATGCCGCGGCGTTCCATGTCCCGGCGCCCGGCTGGGGCGCCACCCTGAGGGCCGCCACCTTGGGCGGTGGCCGGACCGCCAGCGGGAGTCGAGCCGCCCTGCTGAGCGCCGCCGGGGCGTCGGGGCGCCGGGCGGTCGCGATAGGCCCCGGCTTCAGCCTTGTCGCGATAGGCGCCGACCTCGACCGGGGTCAGGAAACCGTCCCTGTCGGTATCGATGGCGGCGAACAGGCTGCCGCCATCGGCCCCGATTTCCGCGCGATCGAGGAAGCCGTCCTTGTTGGTATCGGCTTCGGGCAGCCAACGCGCGAAGAGGGCGGGGCATCCATCGGCGTCGGCAAGGCCGAGCAGGCGGCCGGCCGGCGTCGTCACCGGCGGGGGCATCTCGCCTGCTCCGCCCTCCATGGGTGGGGGCGGGGGGGCGCCGCCGTGCCCGCCCCCCGGTCCGCCGTGTCCGCCACCAGGACCGGAACAGGCGGCGAGGCCGGCGGCAAGCAGGGCGGGAACAAAGCGGATCATCGTCATGGGTCTCTACCGGTCGAGCGAGGAACGAGAATGCCCCGGCGCCCGGGGGAAGGCGCCGGGGCATATGCCGCGCGGAGGGGGGGCGTTATCCGCGCGGTGGGGGTCAGCCGCGCGGCGGAACCGGCATGTCGCCGGGGGCAGGATCGCGCTCTGGCCCGCCCTGGGGCCCCCGGCCGGGGCCGGCGTCGGGGCGGCAGTCGCCGCCGCGCTCGAAGCGGGCGGGGGTGAAGCCACGGCCGCCGTCACGGGCCGGGCGGTCCATGACGCGTTTCTGGCCGTCGTTCAGCGCATCGTAGAGCTTGGTCAGCGCCGGCGCTTCGGCCTTGGCCTGGGCGAGTTCCGCTTCCAGGCGCTCGATGCGCATCGCCTCGCGTTCCACGCGGCTCGGGCGGGCCGGCTTGTCGCCGTCGGCGATACGCGCCTTCACATGGGTCAGGCACATGTCGCGATCGGCCGCGTTGCCTTTGGTCACCGCGTCGGCATAGGCCTGCCACAGGGGCTTCTGCGCGTCGGTCAGCTCGAGCTTGGTCTCGACGAAGGCGAGACGGGCATTTTCACGCGCGAAGCGGTCGGTGCAGCGGTCCGCCATGTCTTCGGCGCTCATGGCGCGACCACCATTGGGGCCAGGGCCACGATCCGGGCGGGCGAGCGCCGTGCCGGCGCCGGCCAGCGCGGTGCCGAGCAGGGCGACGAGGCCGAGGCCGGCGATCATCCGTTTGTTCATTGGTGCGTTCCTTCAATCGGGTTTCAACGTCCCAGCACAGGAATAAACGCACCACGCGACGATTTCCTGCGCGTCAGGTAACGGCGCGCCAGACCACCAGGAAAATGATGGCGCCGAGCACCGAAATGCCGATCGAACGCAGGTCCAGTGCCTTCGCCTCGCCCCAGCCGATCTGGGTGCCGATGAAGCCGCCGATGAAGGCGCCGACGATGCCGACGACGGTGGTCCAGATCAGGCCGCCGCCATCATGGCCGGGCACCAGGAATTTGGCGATCAGCCCGGAAATCAGGCCGAGCACGATCCAGGAAAGCCAACCCATCTCATTCTCCTCGTCTTTCGCCGCCGCGTGGCGGCTGCCCATTCAAATGGGGAATGGCCCCCGGGTGTTCCAGTCGGAATGGTGCCTGAGGAAGGTTGCATGGCCGTGGCCATGCGCCATAGTGCGGATATGAGCCTTCGACCGATCCTGCGCATGGGGCATCCGATCCTGGCCCGCCGGGCGGCGCCCGTGGGCGACCCCACCCTGCCTGAAATCCGCGAACTCGCGGCCGACATGGCGGAAACCATGCGCGCGGCCGACGGTCGCGGCATCGCTGCTCCCCAGGTGGGCGCTTCCCTGCGCCTCGTCATGTTCCATGCCCCTCTGGGGGACGAGAACGCGCGGGGGATCGACAACGCGCCGCTGACCGTGCTGGCCGATCCGGTGATCGAGGTGCTGGACGCGGCGCTCGACAGCGATTGGGAAGGTTGCCTTTCCGTGCCCGGTCTGAAAGGCATGGTGCCGCGCGCCCGGGCCATCCGCTATCGCGGCCTCGATCTCGAGGGCCGTCTGGTCGAGCGCGTGGCGCGGGATTTCCACGCCCGGGTGGTTCAGCACGAATGCGACCATCTGGACGGCATTCTGTACCCCCAGCGGATGGCGGATCTTTCCACCTTGATGTATCTGAATGCCGTGTCGCACGAGGAATGACCGATATGGCCGATGACGCCGCCGCTCCGAGCTTTTCCGATCGTCTGCTCGACGCCATGCTGCCCCATGTGCCGTTCGATGGCTGGTCGGTGCGCGCGGTCAACGCCGCCGCCGCCGATCTCGGCATCGACCCGGCCGAGGCCCGCAGCGCCTTCCCCGGCGCCTATGACGCCATAGCGCGCCATTCGGCCCGGGCGGACGACCGTATGGTCGAAGCCTTGCACGGCCATGGCCTCGAAGGGCTGAAGATCCGCGAGAAGATCGCGCTCGCCGTGCGTACTCGTCTCGAACAGGCGGAGGCCGATCGCGAGGCGGTGCGCCGCGCCGTCCAGTTCCTGGCCCTGCCGCCGGGCGGACCGCTGGCGGCCAAGCTGCTCTATCAGACGGTGGATGCCATGTGGCGCGGCATCGGCGACACGTCGAAGGATTTCAGCTTCTATTCGAAGCGCGCGATCCTGGCCGGGGTCTATTCGGCGACGCTGGCCTTCTGGCTCCAGGACGACAGCGAGGGGCGGGCGAAGACCTGGGAATTCCTTGACCGGCGGATCGAGGACGTGATGACCCTGGGCAAGGTGCGGGCAAGGGTGGAACCCTTGCTGAAGGCCGTGCCTTCGCCCTTCTCGGCGCTGATGCGCCTGCGCGACGCGGTCAATACGCGGAAATAGAGCGGCGCGCCGGCGCTTCAGGCGCCGGCGACCACCTTGCGCAGATCCTCGATCGCCGCCTCGACCGGGGTGGCATCGGTCAGCACGCGGGTGACATGGCCCATCTTGCGCCCCGGCCGGGCTTCCGCCTTGCCGTAGAGGTGGGGATGCGCCCCTTCCGCCAGCAGGAGGCGGGGGAAGGCGTCCACATCATCGCCGATCAGGTTCAGCATGATCGAACGCCCGCGTCCGAGGGGGCAGCCAAGCGGCAGGCCGAGGGCGGCGCGCGCCGCCTGCTCGAACTGGCTGGTTTCCGCGCCTTCGATGGTCCAATGGCCGGAGTTATGCACCCGCGGCGCCATCTCGTTGACGAGCAGACGGCCATCGGCGGTGACGAAGAATTCGATCGCCAGCACGCCGACGTAATCGAGCGCGATCAGGAAATCATGGGCGATCGTCTGCGCCTTCAGGGCCAGCTCGGGCGAGAGCCCGGGAGCCGGCGCGATGCTGACGTCGAGGATGTGATGACGATGCCGGTTCTCTACCGGATCGAACACGGCGACATCGCCGGCGACGCCGCGCGCGGCGACCACCGAAACCTCGGCGGTGAAGGAGACGAAGCCTTCGAGAATGGCGGGAGCGCCCTTCATCATGGCGAAGGCGGCGTCCAGGTCCTCGGTCGCGCGGATCAGGGCCTGACCCTTGCCGTCGTAGCCGAGGCGCCGGGTCTTCAGTACCGCCGGCAGCCCGAGGGCGGCGACGGCGGCATCGAGATCGGCGCGGGTATCGACCGCGCGGAAGGGCGCGGTGGCGATCCCTTGCGCATTGGCGAACGTCTTTTCCACCAGCCGGTCCTGGGCGACGGCCAGGGCCTTTTCCCCCGGGCGCACGGGTTTGCGCGCGGCGAGGAAGGCGACGGTCGCGGCCGGCACATTCTCGAATTCATAGGTGATGGCGTCGACCGAATCGGCGAAGGCTGCCAGCGCCACCTCGTCCTCGTAAGGTGCGATCGTGGCCGCGGCGGCGACGAGGCCGGCGGGCGGATCGGCTTCCGGCCCGAAGATGTGGCAGCGATAGCCAAGGGCGGCGGCCGCCAGCGCGATCATGCGGCCCAATTGCCCGCCGCCGAGAATACCCAGTGTCGAGCCCGGGGGCAGCGCGGCTTCGGTCAGCGGGGCCGGTTTGGGGGCGGCGTTCATTCCGCCGTCTCCGGCACGCCCTCCGTCTGGCGACGGCGGAACTCGGTCAGCCGCGCGTCGAGGACTTCGTCGCCCAGCGCCAGGATCGAGGCGGCGAGAAGGGCGGCGTTGATCGCGCCCGCCTTGCCGATGGCCAGTGTGCCGACGGGAATGCCGCCTGGCATCTGCACGATGGAGAGCAGGGAATCCTGCCCCTTCAGGGCATGGCTTTCGACCGGCACGCCGAGCACGGGCAGGGTGGTGAGCGAGGCGGTCATGCCCGGCAGATGGGCGGCACCACCCGCGCCGGCGATAATCACCTTGAGGCCGCGTGCCTTGGCGCCCTTGGCATAGTCGAACATGCGCTCGGGCGTGCGGTGGGCCGAGACGACCTTCACCTCATGGGCAACGCCGAGGCTGGCCAGGGTTTCGGCGGCATGGCTCATGGTCGGCCAATCCGAGCGGCTGCCCATGATGATTCCGACCACGGGAATTGTCTGGCTCATGAAATCCGGTCTGTCAGGCGATGATGTCGGGGAGAAGCTGGCTGTTGACCTTCAGGATCAGGTCCCTCAGCTGCAGTTTGCGCTTTTTCAGGCGCTGAACCTGGATCTGGTCGAAAGGCGGACTGGCAACGAGGGCGTCGATGGCGGCGTCGAGATCCCGGTGTTCCTGCATCAACTCGGTCAGCTTACGCTGCAACTCTTCCTCGTCCACCATTCGCGCCGCTGTCCTCACCACGGGAAAGAACCGCTTTATAGCACGTCCGCGAGCCCGCGTGCAGCTTCGTGACGCCATGTGGCACTTTGTTTTGCCGGATTCTGCTGCGATGCGGCGACGAATCAATGCGCTGCAAAGACGGTTGACGGATGACGGCCCCGTGACCACGTGGTTAGATGTTGGTCCCGTTGATCAACAAGGGAGGATCTGCGAATGAGCCTTGAAGCACGTGCCGCGAGTTTGTCCCAGCGCCACGCCCTGATCGACCGGGAACTCGAGGCGGAAAGCCACCGCCCGATGCCCGATCCCACCGTCATCACCAAGCTGAAGCGGGAAAAGCTCCGCCTCAAGGATGAACTGAACCGACTTTCGCCGAACTGACCGGCATTTGAACCGCTCCGGTTCGATCGGGGCGGCCTTCGGGGCCTCGGGCTCCGACCCCAGAAATCACATGTTGCGCCGCGCCCGGC
>JAQVKV010000234.1 GCA_028694545.1 Zavarzinia sp.
AAACGAGCCCCGGTCTATACGGCCCGGACCACAGGAAGTCAACCGCGCTCCCGCCTGCGGCGTGCTTTCGCTTCAATCCTGCGAAGCGGCGTCCTATCCTGCGGTGCAGCGCATGGTTGGGCAACGTGAAGACAGGCAGGGGGCAGTCGATGGCAAAGGTCGTAACAGTCGCGCAGCAGAAGGGCGGAGCGGGCAAGACCACCGTGGCGGCCCATCTCGCCGTGGCGCTGGCCGAGAAGGGTCACAAGGTCGTCGTGGTCGATACCGACCCGCAGCAGAGCCTGGCCGCCTGGGTGCGCGTGCGGGCCGCTTTCGGCGTCGGCAACGTGCCGGTCTCGGTCAAGGCGGCGCCGGGCTGGAAGGCCGGGCCCGAGATCGACCGCGCCAAGCGCGAGGGCGACATCGTCGTGGTGGACAGTCCGCCTCATACCGAAAGCACGGCGAAGACCGCGATCCGCGCCGCGGATCTCATGCTCGTGCCCATGCAGCTTTCGCCCATGGACATGTGGGCGACCAAGCCCACTCTCGATCTCGCCGGCTCCAGCAAGATCCCCTTTCTTCTCGTCCTCAACCGGGTGGCGCCGCGCGGCAACCTGAACGAACAGGTGATGCGCGAGATTGCCAAGGCCGGTTTCCCGGTGGCCCTTTCGCGCCTCGGCAACCGCACCGCCTTCGCTGCTTCCATGCTTGATGGCGTCGGCGTCACCGAATCCCATGGTCGCAGCCCGGCGGCGGAAGAGATCCGCGCGCTGGCGGACGAGGTGGCGGAGCGGCTGGGCCTTTCGTGACCACCGCCGATCGCCCGGCTCCCGGCCGGCGTAACCTGATCACCGATGTCGCGGGCTTGCGCGTCGGCAATGCCGACGACGCGCGCCTGCGCAGCGGCTGTACCGTGCTGTTGCCCGATCAGCCCGTCATGATGGCGGTGGACCAGCGGGGCGGTGCCCCCGGTACGCGCGAGACCGACAGTCTCGATCCCGCCAATTTCCTCGAAAGCTTCCATGCCCTGGTGCTGTCCGGCGGCTCGGTCTTTGGGCTTGGCGCGGCCGACGGGGTGACGGCGGCGCTGTCGGCCGCCGGCATCGGCATCTCGATCGGGGGCGCCCCCATGGCCGTGCCCGTGGTGCCTTCCGCCATCCTGTTCGATCTCGGCAATGGTGGCGACAAGGGCTGGGGCCTCGATCCGCCCTATCGCCGCCTCGGCGTGGAAGCCCTGCGCCGGGCGGCGCCAGACTTCGCGCTGGGCAACGCCGGGGCCGGTTATGGCGCCATCTGCGGCAAGTTGAAGGGGGGGCTCGGCTCGGCTTCCGTCGTCGCCGGCGAGATCGAGGTGGGGGCGCTCGTCGCGGTCAACGCGGTCGGCAGCGCCTTGATGCCCGAGAGTCCGGTGTTCTGGGCCCATGCCCTCGAATGGGGCGACGAATTCGGGGGGCGCAAGCCGGGCAAGGCCGAGGCCGTGCGCCCGCCCGACTACGACCTGCCGGCCGACGGCAAGGTGGTCATGGGGGGGCACACGACGATCGCCGTCGTCGCGACCAATGTCGCCCTGACCAAGGCGCAGACGAAGCGATTCGCCATGATGGCGCAGGACGGTCTGGCGCGGGCGCTGCGCCCGGCTCACACACCGTTCGACGGCGATACGGTCTTCGCCGTTTCGACCGGACGTCTGGCGCTGGAAGGGCCGCCGGCGCTCGCCGTCGCGCGCCTCGGCCATCTGGCGGCGGATTGTCTGGCGCGGGCCGTGGCGCGCGGTGTCTATGAGGCGGAAAGTCTGGGCGACATCACGGGGTATCGCGAGCGCTGGGGGCGCTGACGCGGCCCCCGGGTGCCTTTGCCTGTCGGGCGCTGAAACGGATCAGCGGATGTAGAGGCGGACCTCCGGCACCGAGGCTTCGGCGCTGGTGGTCGCCGAGACCGAGACCCGGTCGGACGGCAGGCCCATGTCGGTCAGGGTGCGCAGCACGCCCTGGGCGTTCTGCTTCGACTTGGTCTGGTTCATCGCGACCTGGGCGGCGGTGCCGGCGGACGGCGTGACGGCGATCAGGTCGAAGCCGGTTTCCGGGCGCTGCTCCAGCACCTTGGAGACGGCGGTATAGAGCGCCTGCTGATAGGCGACATTCGGATTGTCGAAGCGAATCACCACGAGCGGGCGGCGCTCGTCCAGGATCGTCGCGGCCGAGGGCGCCGGGGCATAGGCCGGGCGCTGGTCGTAATAGGTCGGCGTGGGCGAGACCCGGCTGGGCGTGAAGGTGCGGGTCGCGATCGAATCGCCGTAAAGCTCGCCGTTCTTGATCGCCAGCGCCAGCGTGGTGAGATTGCCGCGCTCGCCCGAGACATAGACGGTCTGGCGCGAAATCTGGTCCGACAGGGCGGTGAGCAGGCGGTCGATGCGGACGACGAGGCGTGCCGTATCATCCTCGATCATGTTGAGGGCGACGCGATCCTGGTCGATACCGCCGGCAAGCCCGAGCGCCGACTGGGTCGATTCGAGCAGGAAGGCGGCCGAAGTCGAGGAGGACGACACCCCGTTGGCCAGCTGGCCGAGGGCGGTGACATTGCCCGTGACCGAATCAAGCTCGCGCTGCGCCGTGTTCCACTGCTGCACCAGCAGGGGGTTGCCGGGCGTGGTGCCGAGCTGGAGGCGGGCCTGAATGGCGGCGATCACGCCGTGATAGGCTTCCGACGAGCGCACGGTCTGGGCGAGAAGCGAATCGAAATTGGTCTGCTGGCTGTCGACATTGGCGGACAGGCGCTGCAGGTCACCGCGCAGCTGCTCCACCTTGCGGCCTACGACCGTCCCGGTCGAGCCGACGGCGAAACCGTCGAAGGCCCCGCCGCTGCCCATGCTCGAGCTGCCGGGCGAGGATGAGAGCCAGCCGCAGCCCCCGAGGCCGGAAACCGCCAGAAGCAGAAGGGCAAGGGTAAGGACGCGACCGCGTCCCGAGGAAGTCTGACCGTTACCCACGAGTGCCGTGGCGGTATCGAAAGCACGTTCGGTCGCGAAAGCCATCCCGTTCACTCGTCATTATGGGGCGGGATGTCCGAGCCCGAAGAGGCGCCACACCGAGAGGCACCAAACCGGCGTCTGCCACGCCCGGTAAATCCCCACGCCCTGCCCATCCGCACCAAGTCGTCCCCTGCAGCCAGGGCGATACTAGCCATAGGCGTAGGGCCCCACAAGCGCGCAAAGCCGAAAGAATTCAGTTCGTTGCATATAGGTCGCGGCCGGCGCCGGCCGCGCGACCCGGCATCGCGGATATTTTCCGAATTTCCCTATTGCATGCCCTACCCCCTTCGGTTAGGTTCCCGGCCTCCGAAGCGGCCCCGCCGCATGAAGGACAGCGCGCCCGTAGCTCAGCTGGATAGAGCATCAGACTACGAATCTGAGGGTCAGGAGTTCGAATCTCTTCGGGCGCGCCAATCTTCCTTTTGAAAATAATGGATTGGCCGGCGGTGTGTCGACCGTTGGTCCGGCTTTGCTGGACACTCGCAAGCATGCCGTACGCGTCGAGCCGCGATGCCGCTTGTTAGTCCCTCAGGTCTTCCACGCGCGTGCCATTCGCCAACTGAAGGCCCCACTCGCGTGCCCTGTCATAGACCTCGGCCACACGATGCTTCCCCTCTTGGATCGCTGCTTCAGGGCTAGGCGGGTCATCGTGTCTGAAATCCACCGCTTCGGCTTTGCCGTTCTTTGCCTCGAACATGGCGCGGTCCCGTAGGGGCAGGATGTCGCGTTCGACAAAGCCTCGCATAATCCTGCTCCACGCTGCCGGGTACTCCGCCTTAAGCCGTTGGCGGAGATCGTCGAGTACCTGCTTCGTTTCGGGAGCTGTCTCGGCAAAAGGAGCGTCCGCTGGTGGCCAGTTCGGTTATCGCGGCCTTGGTCGCGCTGCGAATTTTGTCTGGGGCGGCGTACATGGCGGGCCTCCGATGCGGTTGTCGCTGCCACCATATTGGATGTCGCCATAAAATTTTGCTGTCTGACCTGACCCCTCTCGCTATCCGCCGATTTGTGACGGCTGTCACCGACACGGGGCGGCGAAGGACGATGCACTGGCGCGCGATACCGGCGGCCGCGTGACGGTGGAAAACCAGGCCGTGGGAGTCGACGAGATGAAAACCACGAGGCAGGCGACCGTGTCCGCATTCCCGGCAAGAGCTTTAGCGCTGACCATACTCACGCCTATCCTGTTGTTCGCCCTGGGTAGCAACGCGCGGGCTGAACCGAGAGGGCGGGACCATGGGGCCGTGATTGGGGCGCGGATGGTGGCAGCGCTCTTGGAGCCTGCGGTGGCTCGCGAGGTCAGCGAAACCGATCGTCGCATGCTGGAGCAGGCGGCAAGCGCCTGCAGCGAAAACGGGGGCGATACGGAAGAGGAATTCCGAAGCTTCTTCGAGGCCTTCGTTTCGTCACCAGAGGTGCGCCGGAAGTATGGTGCGGCGGAAATTCATTACACGATCTATGGGGATGGCAAGGTGCTCTCGGATCAGCTCCTTGATCCGTCGGCCTATGCATATTTCCCAATCAGGCTCGAAGATTATTACTACATGCCGGTGCAGCCCACCCGTGCGGGGGATGGCGACGAATATCTCGATCTCCAGTTCAACCAGAGTTCCAGCAACGATTTCTCCGTTGAATGGTCGCGCATTCATTATGACGGCCAGTCCGCCGGCGGGGACGATCTGGGTAATCCGCTCGATGCCGGCGGCAAACCGATTCCACCGGGCACGCATCCGGATCCGGCTGGTCAATTGCTGTTCCACCCGGCCGGCAACTGCTGGGAATTCAGTGACGACATTCGCTTCGGAGCGAAGGAATAGTGGCCGATGACTGTTCACCGTGCCGGAAAGCGTGGACTGGATGAGATCCTGATGGATAAGAGCGCGATTGCAGGATCGTGGAGACCGGCCTACGCCTCCCCCGGGTGGAGAGCGCCCCTCCGCGTTTCAGAGAGCATGGCTCGCGCCCGCCCCGAGCCGGGAAGGGGGGGGCTGCCTTCCAGCCCTCAGGGCATGCGATGTGGGGCGATCGGCTCATGCCGGGATTGGGGTGCTTCGCGCATAGCGCCCCGGCGGCTGGCCGACGTGGCGGCTGAAGGCGGTGCTGAAGGTGCTGGCCGAGCTGTAGCCGACGCGTTCGGCGACCTCGGCGATGTCGAGGCCTTCGCGGCGCAGGAGGTCCTTCGCCAGCGCCATGCGCCAGGCCAGCAGATATTCCATCGGCGGCATGCCGATGGTGCGGGTGAAACGGTCGAAGAAGGCGGAGCGGGAGAGGGCCGCCGCCTTCGCCAGTTCGGCCATGGTCCAGGGCCGCGCGGGATCGGC
>JAQVKV010000235.1 GCA_028694545.1 Zavarzinia sp.
CCCGGTATCGAGGCGGAGGCCGTGGCCCAGACCCGTCCGGCCCAGCCGGTCGTGACCAATGCGACCCGCCCGGCCCAGACCGCCGTCGCGGCCCCGGCACCGGTGTCGCCGGTGCTGCGTCCGGCGGCGGTCGCCGCCGCGACCATGGCGGCGACCCATGGCGGCCATGTCGCCGCCACGCCGGCGCCGGTCGCCGAGGCTCCGGTCGCTCCGGCGCCCGCCCCGGTCGAGGTCGCGCCCATGCCGGCGGTCGCCGAGGCCCCGGCCCCGATGGCACCCCCGGCCCCGACCTATCCGCCGCAGTACCAGCAGCCGGCGGCGCGCGTGAATCTGGGCGGTGCCCAGCCGATCCGCGAGGCGGAACCGGCCCCGGCGGCCAGGCGCGGTGGTTTCCGTTCGCTCCTCGACCGCATGACCGGAGCCGCGACGCGCCCGGCCGCGCCCGAGGTCCGCGCCCCGGAAGCGGCCTATGCGCCCCAGCCGGCCTACGCTCAATATGCCCAGCGGCCGGTGCAGGCCCAGGCGCCGCAGCCCCAAGTCCAGGGCACGGCGGCGGTCTCCATGGCCCAGCCCCAGCCCGCGCCCCAGCCGATGCTGCAGCAGGTGACCCAGCCGCCGGTGCCTCAGCCGGTGCCCCAGGCTGCGCCTTCGCTGCTCGGCCCGGTGGAAGGGGCTGCGCGGCCGGCGGCTTCGCGCGGTGGTGACGACCAGTTGGAAATCCCGGCGTTCCTGCGCCGGCAGGCCAATTGATGTTTGTTGCAAGACTGTCGGTAGGATACAAAAAACCTATGAATTTCAATGGGTTGATTGTGTAACCTTCCGTAACAAAGAGTGATTTGTCGAAACCGGTGCCAGTGCTTACATCTGGCACCGGTTTTTGTTGCGATGCATATGAATCGTTCGGATTCGGCTGTTTCGCCCATCTGCGCAGAGGTTGTCCCTTGATCGTTCTGGAAGCACAGAAGACGGTTGCCGCCAGGGTGCATATCGACGGCGTCGGTCTGCATACGGGCAAGCCGGTCCGCGTCACGCTGCTGCCGGCCCCGAGCGATCACGGTATCGTCTTCCGCCGCAGCGACGTTACCGACCGCGACAATCTGATCCCGGCTCGCTTCGATCAGGTCCAGGACACGCAGCTCTGCACCGTCCTCGTGAATGGCGCGGGCGTTTCCGTGCGCACGGTCGAGCATCTCATGGCGGCCTTCGCGGGCCTGCATATCGACAATGTGGTGGTCGATGTGGACGGCCCGGAACTGCCGATCCTCGACGGTTCGGCCGAACCTTTCGTGCGCATGATCGAATCGGTCGCCACCGTGGGCCAACGTCCGCCGCGCCGGGCCATCAAGATCCTGAAGCGGATCGAGGCCCGGGTGGACGACAAACTCGCGGCGCTCGAGCCGGACGACGGCTTCGCCATCGACTTCGAAATCGATTTCGAGTCGCGCGCCATTGATCGCCGCGTCGGTTCCTACGAGATCACGCCGGAAAGCTTCGGCGACCTGCTTTCGGGCGCGCGGACGTTCGGTTTCCGTCACGAGGTCGAATTCCTGCGTTCGCGCGGGCTGGCGCTGGGCGGCAGCCTCGACAACGCGGTGGTGGTCGATGGCGACGCGATCATGAACCCGGAAGGCCTGCGCTTCGACGACGAATTCGTCCGTCACAAGGCGCTGGATGCCTTGGGCGATCTCTATCTGGCGGGCGCGCCGATCATCGGCCGCTTCATCGGCTACAAGTCGGGCCATGCCCTGAACAACCGCCTGCTGCATATGCTCTTCGCCGATCGCAGCGCCTGGACCTATGTCGCGGCGGTCGAGGATGTTCCCGCCCAGTCCGGCGCCGCCTGGGCCGAAGCCGGGGTTGCCGCCGCCGAGCGCTGATCCGCGGACAGATGTCACGACTTGTTGCGCGGCGTCCCGAAAGGGGCGCCGCGTTTCGTTTGCGCATGATGCAAACAATCTCGCGCAACCCAGAGAAGGGCTGCCCGACGATCGAATTTTTCGGTGTTTCAGGAACGAGATGGTGGGCGCGACAGGGATTGAACCTGTGACCCCCGCCGTGTGAAGGCGATGCTCTCCCGCTGAGCTACGCGCCCATCTCGTCGAGGCCCGGATGTTTAGTGGCGCGCGCGGTGCCTGTCAAGCACCTCGGGCATCACTTTCGTCAGATCGGTGAAATGGTCGATCACCGCGTCCGGTTCCAGCTCGTGGGCGGGCACCGGCGTGTAGCCGAAGGAGACGAGCACGACCGGCACGTCGGCGTCGCGGGCGGCGCGCAGGTCGGTCGCGCTGTCGCCAACCATGACGGTCCGGGTCAGGTCGCCTTCGAGGGCTTCGACCGTGGCGATCAGGTGGCGGCCGTCCGGTTTCTTTACCGGCAGGCTGTCGCCGCCCAGGATGGCCGCGGCGGGAAAGAAGCGGTCGAGTTCGAGCGCGACCAGCAATTGCTTCGCCAGCGATTCGGGCTTGTTGGTGCAGACGCCCAGACGAACGCCACGCGCGCGCAGCCAGTCCAGTGTCGCGACCACGCCGGGGAAGGCGACCGAGCTGTCGGCGACATGGCCGGCATAGTGATCGATGAAGACGGCGACCAGCGCATCCACCTCCGCCGATGATTTTGGCACGGCGTGCGCCTCCAACCCGCGCTCGATCAGCTTGCGCGCGCCGTGGCCCACCATGTGGCGGACTTCCGCCTCCGGGATCGGGTGCAGGCCAAGGGTGGCCATGGTGGCGTTCAGGGCCCCGGTCAGGTCCGGCGCGCTGTCGACGAGGGTGCCGTCCAGATCGAAGATGACCGTGTCCGGCAAGGTGATGGAGAAGGGGAGGATTTCGCAGCTCGACATGGTAGGGCCACTGTGCGCGGAGGACGCAAAACTTTGCAACAAAAGGTGACTGTCGTCAGGCGCGCCCGCTGTGGCACCTTGTCGCCGCGAATCCCGGTTTACTGCGTCGAGCTTGCCCATGTCCGCCTCTTCCCCGTCCAGCCAGACCGCCGCCGTGATCCTTGCCGCTGGCAAGGGCACGCGCATGCGTTCCGACCTGCCGAAGGTGCTGCACCCGGTGGCCGGCGTGCCCATGATCCACCACGTCGTCGCGGCGGCCCGCGCCTGCGGGGCGGAACGGCTGGTCGCCGTGCTCTCGCCCGGGCTGACGCAGGTCGCTGAATCCCTGCCCGGTGTCGCCGTCGCGGTGCAGGACCCGCCGCGCGGTACGGGCCATGCGGTCGCCGCCGCCCTGTCCCTGCTGGAAGGGCAGACGGGCGGCGTGCTGATTCTCTTCGGTGATACGCCGCTGATCGAGGCGGAGACCCTGCGACGGCTGCGCGCCGCGCTGGACGAGCCGAATGTCGCCGTTGCCGTACTCGGTTTCCGTCCGGCGGAAGCGGGCGCCTATGGCCGTCTGGTGCTGGACGAGGAGGGGGGGCTTGCCGCCATCGTCGAAGCAGCGGAGGCGAGCGAGGCACAGCTTGCGATCAGCCTTTGCAACGCGGGCGTCATGGCGATCCGGGCGGGATATCTGGCCACGCTGGTCGGCGCCATCGACGATACCAATGCGAAGGGCGAATTCTACCTGACCGATGTCGTTGCCATCGCAAGGCTGCGGGGGCTTTCCGTCGCCGTCGTCGAGGGCGCGGCGGACGAGGTGCTGGGCGTCAACAGCCGCATCGAACTGGCGGAAGCCGAAGCGATCCTGCAGGCGCGCCTGCGCACCCGCCACATGGCGGCCGGCGTCACCTTCGAGGACCCGGGCAGCGTCCGCCTCTGCCTCGATACTGAATTGGGACAGGACGTGACCGTGGCGCCCCATGTGGTCTTCGGGCCGAAGGCACGGATCGCGGCCGGGGTGCGCATCAACGCCTTCAGCCATATCGAGGGGGCGACGGTAGAGACGGGGGCGATTGTCGGCCCCTTCGCGCGGCTGCGTCCGGGCGCCGTTGTTGGCCGCAACGCCCATGTCGGCAATTTCGTCGAGCTGAAGAATGCCGTGCTGGGGGAAGGGGCCAAGGCCAATCACCTGACCTATCTCGGCGATGCCAGCGTGGGCGCGGGCGCCAATATCGGCGCCGGCACCATCACCTGCAATTACGACGGTTTCAACAAGTCGCGCACCGAGATCGGCGAGGGCGCCTTCATCGGCTCGAACACGGCGCTGGTCGCGCCGGTCACGGTCGGCGCCGGGGCGATCGTCGGCGCGGGCTCGGTGGTCGTCGAGGCGGTGGCGGCGGACGCGCTTTATCTCGAACGGGCGAAACCGGTGCAGAAGCCGGGCTGGGCCGCGCGTTTCCGCGCCGCCATGCGCAAGGCCAAGGGTAAGGAGTAGGCACATGTGCGGCATCGTCGGCATCGTCGGCAAGGAGAGGGTGGCGGAGCGCCTGGTGGATGGGCTGCGCCGCCTCGAATACCGGGGCTATGACTCGGCCGGCCTCGCCTGCCTGGTGGAGGGTGCCATCGACCGGCGTCGGGCGGAGGGCAAGCTTCAGGCCCTGGCCGACCTGCTGGCGGAAACGCCGTTGCCGGGCATCACCGGCATCGGCCATACCCGCTGGGCGACCCATGGCGCGCCGACGACCGCCAACGCCCACCCGCATGCGACCGAACATGTGGCCGTCGTTCACAACGGCATCATCGAGAATTTCCGCGAACTGAAGGACGAATTGGTCGCGCGCGGCCATGTCTTCGAGAGCGAGACGGATTCGGAAGTGGTCGCCCATCTCGTCTCCGACGGGATCGAGAACGGCCTCTCGCCCGAACAGGCGGTGGCCGCCGCCCTGCGCAAGCTGCGCGGCGCCTTTGCGCTCGCCCTGCTGTTCCGGGGTGAGGACGGGCTGCTGATCGGGGCGCGGCGGGGCAGCCCGCTGGCCGTCGGCTTCGGCGAGGGCGAAATGTATCTCGGTTCCGACGCGCTCGCGCTGTCGAGCTGGACGCGCCGCGTGCTCTATCTCGAGGAAGGCGACTGGGTGGTGCTGTCGAAGGACGGCGCCCGGGTCTTCGATGCCGAGGACCGGGCGGTCGAGCGCGCCGTGCGCACCGTGGCGCTGTCGCCCGCGCAGATCGAGAAGGGCAATTACCGCCACTACATGCAGAAGGAAATCTTCGAGCAGCCACAGGTGATCGGCGATGCGCTGGCGACCTATCTCGATCCCGCCACGCGCCTGCCCGTGCTGCCCGAGGGCGGGCCGGACTGGCGCGCGGTCGATCGCCTGACCATCGTCGCCTGCGGAACCTCGTCCTATGCCGCGCTGGTCGCCAAATACTGGATCGAGCAGATCGCCCGCCTGCCGGTCGAAGTCGACATCGCTTCCGAGTTCCCCTATCGCGAG
>JAQVKV010000236.1 GCA_028694545.1 Zavarzinia sp.
CGACTTCCATGCCGATCGCGATGCAGCCGATGACGATGAGCGCCAGCACGTTGGCAACCGTATAGGCGAGATTGTCGCCCTTCACGAAAGACGCGAGGAAGTGGCCAAGGCCGACCGCCGGGCGCTTCAGGTTCGGGGCGGCGGGAATTTCGGGCAGGACGCCTTCCGTCTTCGCCCGCGCCATGCCGACAAGCCCGAGCGCGAAGCCGAGCAGACTGACCGGCACGAAGAAGACGAGGCCAAGCAGACGCTTCGCCACCGTCAGGCCAAGCGCCATCCCTTCGGCGGTGAGGTGCCGGATGGCTGGCCGGCGCCCGACGTGCCAGGCGACGAGCACGACCGACCAAAGGATGGCGCCGATCATGGCACCTCGGGGGCCGTCGAAGAGAAAGCCGACGACGGCGGCGAGAAGGATGTTCATCAGGGCATAGGGGATCATGGCTGCGGGTCCTGCCAGTCATTGTCGAAGAGAATGCGGTTCGCGGCGCCTTCGAGGTCGTCGTATTGCCCGTGGGACGTGGTCCACAGGAAGGCGAGGAGACCGATGGCGCCCATGCCGACGGCGATCGGGATCAGGAAGAGAATGGCGTCCATCTCGGGTCCTCCTTGGCCTTCAGGGTTCCAGCTCGAAGTCGACGATGCGCTGGATGTGGTCGTCGCCCCGACGGATGGTGAGGCGCAGGAACCAGCGCCCGGCGACGGGAAGGGCGATGTCGGCGTGGTAATTGCCGGGGGCGCGCTCGGTGACGTCGACGGGGGCGATGGTGGGAAAACGGGTCATCCGTTCCGCCGTTGCCGTCACCTCGGCCGCCACCGGCAGGCCGTTCTTGTCGCGCAGGGTGAAGTCGAGCGTGCCGGCGAGGGGGCCGGCGATGCTGAAACGACTTTCCAGCTTCCAGCCCAACCTCTCGTCCGCCTCGTGGGCCGCGATGATCTCGTTGTAGTCGAGGCCGATGGCATAGGGCTCGTCCGTGACCGTGCCCGTGAAGCTGCGATAGGCGATCGAGATGAACCCGGCCTCGAGCGCGGCAAGGCCGATGAAGAAGCCGACGAAGAGCCAAGGGATCCAGCCGTCTCTGGAAAGGCGGAAACTCATGGCGGCCCCCAGAAGTAGCTGTTCTCGCGCTCGATGACCCTGCCGGTCGCGGCATTCGTCAACACGAGGATGATCGGTTTGTGACCGTCGGCATCCAGCCCCGCCGTATCGAGGGCGTTGCGGGGCAGGGTGATCATCAGCCGGTCGGAACCGCTGCGATCCTCGCCCAGCGCCAGCGTCGGGCCCTCGCTCTCTCCGAAGCGGACGGTCGCGCCCGGCAGCCCTGCCACCGAAACCGCGACGGCGGCAAGCGCCGGCAGGCGGTGATCGACGCGCAGCAGGTAATCGTTCCGCACCGAACCGTCCGACAGGCGGACGAAGGGCGGATTGCGCTGGGGCTGGAGGTCGACCGTCACCTTCTGCACGGCGAGCAAGCCATAGCCGAGCAGGGCAATCGTGACCATCATGGCGGCGCCGAAGATCAGGATCTTCGGGCGGGGCAGGAGGCGCCGGGGCTTCGGCACCACGCCGGCTTCCGACGCGAAGTCGATCAGCCGGCCGGGCCGGCCCAGCTTGCCCATCACGTCGTCGCAGGCATCGATGCACAGACCGCAGCCGATGCAGCCCATCTGCAGCCCGTCGCGAATGTCGACCCCGGTGGGGCAGACGGCGAAACACTTGTTGCAATCGACGCAGTCGCCCCGCGCCGTATCGCCGCCCGGGCCACCGAGATCGGCGCGCAGCGGCAAGCGCTTCTTGCCCCGGGGCTCGCCCCGGCCGGAATCATAGGTGACCACCAATGTGTCGGCGTCGAGCAGGGCGGACTGGAAACGCGGCCAGGGGCACATGTGCAGGCACACCCGCTCGCGGGCGTAACCGGCGAGTGCCCAGGTGGTCGCGGTCAGCACGGCGACGGTACCGAACAGGCCCGACGACAGGCCGCCGCCGAGGAGCCGGCCGGGCAGGGTGGTGACATCGGTGAACCAGGCGGCGAAACCGAAGCCCGTGAGCAGCGACAGGCCGATCCAGAACACCTGGCGCAGGGCCTTCGCCGCCGGCGTACCCTTGCCGGCGATCCGATCCGCCAGCCGGTCGCCCGTGAAGAAGAGATCGGTCCAGACCGTCTGCGGGCAGGTGAAGCCGCACCACACCCGGCCCGAGATCGTCGTCGCCAGGAAAAGGCCGAGCGCGCCGAGCACCATGAGCCCGAGCACGAGCGGCAGGTCCTGCGGCCAGAATTCGAGGCCGAAGAAGAAAAAGCGCCGCCCGGGCACGTCGAACATCACGGCCTGTCCCGGCATGTCCCCCCCCCGGTCCCATCGGATCCAGGGGACGAGGAAGAACAGGCCGAGCAGGAGGCCCGCCACCACCGTCTTGATCCGGCGGTAGCGGCCCTTCACCGGCAGCGGTACCGGCCGCCGTCGCGCGGCCTTGTCCCGGGCGGAGAGCGCGACCATCAGCGTTCCCCGCCGCCGAGCGTGTGGACGTAAGTCGCCAGCATGCGGATCGTCGCCTCGTCCAGACGGGCGGCGAAAGTCGGCATCACGCCCATGCGCGGATGGGTGACCTGACTGATGATCGCCTGCTTGGAACCGCCGTAGAGCCAGATGGCGTCGTTCAGGGTGGGGGCGCCGAATTCACGCCCGCCCTGGCCGTGATCGCCATGGCATGACGCGCAATTGTCGGTGAAGACCTTGGCGCCGGGCATGGCGGTCCGCGTCGCCTCCTGCGAAGGGTCGGACAGGGCGCGGACGTAGTCCGCCACCTGGTCGATCTGTTCCGGTGCGAGGATGTCGGCGAAGCTCGGCATGGTGCTTTGCCGGCTGTCGTCATCCTCGTTGCGGATGCCGTGGCTGATGGTCTGGTGGATGTCCTCGATCTTGCCGCCCCACAGCCAGTCGTCGTCGATCAGGGCCGGAAACTGGCCCTGCTGGCCGCCGGCGCCGACACCATGGCAAGGCGCGCAATTTTCGTTGAACAGGGCCCGCCCGCCGGTGACGGCGAAGCGGCGCAGGTCCGGATCCGCCTCGATCTCCGCCAGCGGGGTTTCCAGGATGCGCTTGCGCCAGCCGGCCTGTGCCGCCGCCGCCACCGCCTGATCTTCCGCGAGCTGCTTCGACGACGACCATTCGAGGGCGCCCGGCAGGAAGCCCTTCACCCCCGCGAAGGACGGCATCAGATACAGATAGACGATGGCGATGCCGACGGTCGCCAGGAAGACGGAGACCCACCAATGGGGGATGGGCGTCGTCAGCTCCTTGATGCCGTCCCATTCATGACCGGTGGTCTTGTAGCCCGTGACCGGGTCGCGTTCAGGCGATGCCATCGGTTTCATCCTTCACGGCAAAGGGGATCTGGCTGTTGTGCTTCATCTCCTCGCGGACGCCGGGCCGGAAGGTCCGGAACAGGATCCAGAGGAAGAGCACGATGGCGCCGATCAGCCAGACGGTGGCCATGTGGTTCATGATGCTTTCGGTCATGTCTGTCGCTCCCGCCGCGTCACTTGCCCGGCGTCTCGAGGCGGATGTCGGTGAAGTCGACCATGGTGCCCAGCACCTGGAGATAGGCGATAAGGGCGTCCATCTCGGTCAGGCGGTTCGGCTGGCCGTCGAAATCGCCGATCTTAGCCTTCGGATAGCGGGCGAGCAGGGCGTCGGTGCTCTCGCCCGTCGCCTGGGCCTCGATGTCGGCGGCGGCGTTGCGGATCATCTCGTCCGTGTAGGGCACGCCGACGCCGCGCAGGGCCTGCAGGTGGTCGCGGATGTCCTCGGTGACGAGGTCCTTGTCCATCAGGAAGGCATAGGATGGCATGATGGACACGGGCACCACGCTGCGCGGATCTTCCAGGTGGGCGACATGCCAGGCATTGGAGTATTTGCCGCCGACACGGGCAAGATCCGGGCCGGTTCGCTTGGAACCCCAGAGAAACGGGTGGTCGTACATGCTCTCGGCCGCGATCGAATAATGGCCGTAGCGGTCCACCTCGTCGCGGAAGGGGCGCACCATCTGGCTGTGGCAGACGTAGCAACCCTCGCGCGTGTAGATGTTGCGGCCGAGCTGTTCGAGTGGTGTGTAGGGCCGTACGCCCTTCACCGGGGTCACCGTGCTCTCGATCTTGAACAGGGGCACGATCTCGACGAGACCGCCGATCGAAATGACGATGAAGGTCAGCAGGAACAGAAGGAACGCGCTGCGTTCGATCGGGGCGTGATTGAAACGGGGCATGGTTCTTGTCCTCCCGTCAGGCGGTCACGGTCGCCGGGGCGGCGGCGGGACGCGGGGCGGGCTGGCGGATGGTCATGACGAAGTTGATCGCCATGAGGACGCCGCCGCTCAGGTAGAGGAGACCGCCGAGCGCGCGGGTCATGTAGTAGGGGTGGAGCATCGCGACGCTGTCGGCGAAGGAATATTGCAGGAAGCCGAACTGGTCGTAGGCGCGCCACATCAGGCCCTGGGTGATGCCCGAGATCCACATCGCCGAGATGTAGAGAACGATGGCGATGGAGGCGATCCAGAAGTGCCATTCGACCAGGCGGGTCGACCACAACGGCCGGCGCCAGAGGCGCGGAACCATGTAGTAGAGGGCGCCGAAGGCGATGAAGGCGACCCAGCCAAGGGCGCCGGAATGGACGTGGCCGACCGTCCAGTCGGTGAAATGCGACAGAGAATTGACTGGCTTCAGGGCCATGAGCGGGCCCTCGAAGGTGGCCATGCCGTAGAAGGCCACGGCGACGACCTGAAAGCGCAGGATCGGATCGCGGCGCAGTTTTCCCCAGGCGCCGGACAGCGTCATGATGCCGTTGATCATGCCACCCCAGGACGGCATCCACAGCATGAGCGAGAAGGCGGCGCCCAGCGTCTGGGTCCAGTCGGGCAGGGCCGTGTAATGCAGGTGGTGCGGGCCGGCCCAGATGTAGAGGAAGATCAGGGCCCAGAAGTGGACGATCGACAACCGGTAGGAATAGATCGGCCGTTCAGCCTGTTTCGGCACGAAGTAATACATCATGCCGATGAAGCCCGCCGTCAGGAAGAAACCGACGATGTTGTGGCCGTACCACCACTGCACCATGGCGTCCTGCGCGCCCGAGAATTCGGAATAGCTCTTGGTCCCGGTGAAGGAGACCGGCAGGGCGAGGTTGTTGACGATGTGCAGCACGCCCACCGTCACGATGAAGGCGAGGTAGAACCAGTTCGCCACATAGATGTGCGGTTCGCGACGGCGGGTGATGGTGCCGAGGAAGATGGCGAAATAGATCACCCAGACGATCA
>JAQVKV010000237.1 GCA_028694545.1 Zavarzinia sp.
ATTGGCCCGGTTGCGCAATTCGGGCAGCAGATGGCGTAGCACGATGCCGGTATGGGCGATGTCGAGCACATTCTGGCGCCGGGCCATCAGGAGCACGGGCGGCCGCCGCGACAGCCGGGTCAGGGCGCCCAGCAGGCGGGAGAGGGCGGCGCGACGGTCTGTCAGGGCGGCGAGTTTCTCGCCTTCCGAGGCGCCGAGCTCGGCCATGCGCCGTTCGATGGCGTCGGCCGCCGCCTCGCGCTCGCGCAATTGCGCCGCGCGTTCCACAAGCTCGTTCTTCAGGGCGCCGATCTCGGCGGCGAGGCGGGCCTTTTCCGCCGCCGCCTCGGCCTGACGCCTGCGCGCGTTCTCGAGTTCCGCCTGGACGGCGCGAAGCTTCTCGGGATCGGCCTCGTCTGCGGCGAGGCCGATCGGGGCGCCGCCGAGGAGGGCCCCGGCGACAATGGTGGTCAGCAGGAAAGGCGAAGGGCGCCCGTCACGCACTTGCGCGCCGTTCGGGGGCACGGGCCGCAGTGCCGGCCTCGGCCGGCACCAGCAGGGAGTGCCCCGTCATCGCCGCCGGCTGCGTGATCCCGAGGAAGGGCAGCAGGGTCGGCGCGATATCGGCCAGGCGGCCATCGGCAATAGCAACGTCGCTTTGCGCGTTGAACAGCAGGGCGGGCACCAGATTGGTGGTATGGGCGGTATGGGCGTCCCTGGTCTCGGCGTCGAACATCTGCTCGATATTGCCGTGGTCGGCGGTCACCAGCATGACACCGCCCGCCGCCTCGACCGCCTGCGACAGCCGGCCGAGGCAGGTGTCGATGGTTTCCACCGCCTCGATCGCCGCCGCCATGATGCCCGTATGGCCGACCATGTCGGGATTGGCGTAATTGACGACGATGAGATCGTAGGTCTTGCCCGCGATCGCCTCGACCAGACGGTCGGTCACCTCAAGCGCCGACATGGCGGGGGCGAGATCATAGGTGGCGACTTTCGGGCTCGGTACCAGGATGCGGTCCTCGCCCTCGAACACGGTTTCCTCGCCCCCGTTGAAGAAGAAGGTGACGTGGGCATATTTCTCGGTCTCGGCGATGCGAAGCTGCTTCTTGCCCGCCTTGGCGACGACGGCGCCCAGCGGATCCTCCACCCGTTCCGCCGGGAAGATGGCGGGCATCAGGGCGTTGAGTTGGCTGGAATATTCCACCATGCCGGCAACCGCGGCGAAGGCCGGCACGCGGGCGCGGGCGAAACCGTCGAAGTCGGCGTCCAGCAGGGCGATCAGGATCTCGCGCGCGCGGTCGGCGCGGAAATTGGCCATCAGCAGGCCATCGCCGTCATTCATGCCGCGATAGGCGCCGATCGCCGTCGGGGGCGCGAATTCATCGGTCTTCTCGGCGGCATAGGCGGCTTCGATCGCCGCGCGCGCGGTCGGGGCGCTGGCGCCCACGGCGTCGACCATGGCGGCATAGGCGAGACCGACGCGGTCCCAGCGCTTGTCGCGGTCCATGGCGAAATAGCGCCCGGAGACCGTGCCGAAGCGCCAGCCCTGCACGCCCTCCAGCGCGGCTTCGAATTCGGCGAGGAAGCCAAGCGCG
This sequence comes from Zavarzinia sp., assembly GCA_028694545.1. Taxonomy (GTDB): domain Bacteria; phylum Pseudomonadota; class Alphaproteobacteria; order Zavarziniales; family Zavarziniaceae; genus Zavarzinia. Next base: position 1,578 of record JAQVKV010000237.1, read on the forward strand.
CTCTTTGGCGGGGTATCGCGGCCATCGAGGAAGCCGTGCACGACGACATCGACGCCATGGCTCGACGCGATCTTGATCAGGGCGGCCATATGGTCCTGATGGGAATGGACGCCGCCCGGCGACAGCAGGCCGAGCAGGTGAAGCACACCGCCCGACGCCTTCACCGCCGTGATCGTGCGCAGCAGGACGGCATTGTCCGCCAGCGTGCCGTCGCCGATCGCCTGATCGATGCGCGGCAGGTCCTGCATGACGACGCGGCCGCCGCCCAGGTTCATGTGGCCGACCTCGGAATTGCCCATCTGCCCGTCGGGCAGGCCGACGGACAGGCCGGAGGTGCGGATCAGCGCGCGCGGGCAAGTATCGATCAGGTGGCGCCAGTTCGGCGTCCGGGCCCTGGCGATCGCGTTGTCCTCACCGCCTTCGCGCCAGCCCCAACCGTCCAGGATGCAGAGGACGACAGGTTTCTGCGGGTTCACGGGAAGAGTTGCGTCAGTCATGGCCTAACCTTGAACGAAGAATGCGAACGCCGGGTTAACTCTCTATTGGTCACGCACGGTGATAAGGGTGCCCGTCCAGAATGGTTCCGGCACGGTAGAGCTGCTCCGCAAGCATGGCACGGACCATCAGGTGCGGCCATGTCGCCGGCCCGAAGGAATAGCAGAATGCGGCGCGGCTGCGAACATTGTCGTCGTGCCCGTCGGCCCCGCCGATGAGAAAGGCGACTTTTCCGACCCCTTGCGCCCGGAAACGATCCAGCCGTTCCGCCAGCGCCTCCGACGACAGCACGTCGCCCCGCCCGTCCATGGCGACGATGGCCGCCCCCGCCGGCACCGCCGCCAGCAGCAATTCGCCCTCGCGTTTCTGGCGTGCAAGGCCGGACAGGCGCTTCTCCTCGACCTCGATGACTTCGATCGGCGGCTTCAAACGCTTCGCATAGGTCTCGAACAGGGTGCGTTCCGGGTCCTTGGCGCCGAAGCGCCCGACCGCGACGAGGGAGAGTTTCAGGCCCAGCATGGTCGCCTCCTCCCGTCGTCGCCCCGGCGAAGGCCTGGGCCTTGGAGCCAGCGGGCGCATGACGCCGTAAAGATCCCGGCTTTCGCCGGGATGACGAAAACGGAGGGCCCTGTCACTCCACGTCGGGCCGGAAATCCGCCTGCCACATCTTCTCGAGCTTGTAGAACTCGCGAACCTCGGGACGGAACAGGTGGACGATGACGTCGTTGGCGTCGATCAGCACCCAGTCGCCGGCGGATTTGCCCTCGGTCCGGCAGGGGCCGAGCTTGGCTTCGTCCACCGCCTTCACGACGTAATCGGCAAGCGCTGTGACCTGGCGGCCCGAACGGCCATTGGCGATCACCATGAAATCCGCGATCGACGATTTGCCGGCGAGATCGATGGTCAGGATCTCTTCCGCCTTGTTGTCGTCCAGCGTCTTCACGATGAGATCGAGCAGGGCGCGTACGCTGTCCGACGGCGCCGCCTTCTTCGGTTTCGTCTTGCGCGGCTTCTTGCGCTCCGCCTCCATGTCGACCGTGATCAAGGTCGCGTCGGCCGCGGGTTCGGCCTCGGCCGCTACCTTTTTCAGGCGGATGCGCTTCGGCTTGGCCAGCGCTTCGGCTTCGGTTGCTTCCGCCGGGGCGGCGGCAACCTTGCGGGTTTTCTTCTTCGGTTCCCCGGTGGCTTCAGGGGCGACGACGGTCACGTCGTCTTCCGGGGTCTTCTTGCGCGGGGGCAGGATCTTGTCCTCCTAGCGGGCGCGGGCGGCGCGGATGGCGGTGGCGGATGCCGGGTTCAGTTTCATGGTGACGAAGCCCCATGCCGGGGTTCGTGCGGTCTTAAGGCTGCGGCGGGCGGGGCCGGAGCGCCGGCAGGCGGCGAAGCGATGCGCGGCGGGTCCGCCCAATGCCGCCAGAGAATAGGTAGGGCGGTCGAAGACGGCAACCGGCACGTCGGCGAAGATGCGCTGCCAGTCGCGCCAGCGGTGAATGGTGGCGAGATTGTCCGCCCCCATCAGCCAGACGAACCGCAGGCGTGGGAAGCGTCGGCGCAGCCGCCGGATCGTCTCGGCGGTATAGACCGTGCCGAGGCGGGTCTCGAGATCGGTGGCGAGAAGTCGGGGGTGCTCCGCGATGACGCCACGCGCCGAGGCGAGGCGGTCCGCCAGTCCCGCCATTTCCGTCGGCGACTTCAGCGGGTTCTGCGGCGAGACCAGCCACCACACCTGATCCAGCCCCAATTGCCGCAGGGCGGACAGGCTGAGGTCCAGATGGCCGTCATGGGCGGGGTTGAAGGAACCGCCGAACAGCCCGATGGTCAGGCCGCCGACGGCTCCCGCCGTCCTGATGCGCGCGTTGCTCAAGGGATCGGATCGGTCTTCGGGCGCGGGTCGGTCAGGGCCGGCACTGGCCGTCGCCCCGCACCACATATTTCATGGTGGTGAGCTGTTCCGCGCCCACGGGCCCGCGCGCGTGCAGGCGCCCCGTGGAAATGCCGATCTCGGCGCCGAAGCCGAATTCGCCGCCATCCGCATATTGGGTGGAGGCGTTCAGGATGACGATGGCGGAATCGACCGCGCTCAGGAACTTCTCCGCCGCGACCGGGTCCTCGGTCACGATGGCGTCCGTATGGCCACTGCCGTGGCGCGCGATATGGGCGATCGCCGCGTCGACCCCGTCGACCAGCCTGACGGCGACGATGGCTTCCAGGAATTCCGTGTCCCAGTCGGCGTCGGTGGCGGGCACGACCCGGGGGTCGGCGGCCATGGACGCGGCATCGCCCCGCACCTCGCAGCCGGCGTCGGCCAGCATCCTGACGATCGCGGCGATCAGCGGCCCGGCGGCGACATCGACCAGCACGGTCTCGGCGGCACCGCAGACGCCGGTCCGGCGCAGCTTGGCGTTCTTCACGATCGCCAGCGCCTTTTCGGGATCGGCCTTGCCGTCGACATAGACATGGTTGTTGCCGTCGAGATGGGCGAGCACGGGGACGCGCGCATCCGCCTGCACCCGGGCGACCAGCGACTTGCCGCCGCGCGGCACGATCACGTCGATCACGTCCTGCGCCGCCAGCATGGCGCCGACCACCGCCCGGTCCGCGACGGGCACGAGCTGCACCGCGTCCGCCGGCACGCCGTGCGCCGCCATGCCCGAGACGAAGGCTTGGTGGATGGCGCGAGACGAATTCAGCGCTTCGGAACCGCCGCGCAGGATGACCGCGTTGCCCGAACGCAGGCACAGGGCGGCGGCGTCCGCCGTCACGTTCGGCCGGCTTTCGTAGATGATGCCGATGACACCAATGGGCACGCGCACCCGCTGGATGTGCAGGCCGTTCGGCCGGTCCCATTCGGCGGCGATGCTGTTCACCGGGTCCGGCAGGGCGGCCACGGTCTCGATGCCAGCGGCGATGCCTTCGATCCGCGCCTCGTTCAGCAGCAGGCGGTCGAGCAGGGCATTGCTCAGGCCCCTGGCCCGGCCGCGCTCGAGGTCTATCGCATTGGCGGCGAGGATCGCGGGGGTTGCGGTGCGAATGGCGGCGGCGGCGGCGTTCAGGGCATCGGTCTTCCGCGCCGGCGGCAGGCTGGCCAGCATCCGCGCGGCGGCGCGGGCGCGGGCGCCCATGTCGGCCACGAGGGCGGTCGCATCCAGGGTTTCGGCGGCTTTGGCCAGGCTTGCTTCACGCATGATCTTCTTCTAACCGTCAATCGCGAGGTCGTC
>JAQVKV010000238.1 GCA_028694545.1 Zavarzinia sp.
AGACCGAGGGTGAACAGCGCCGCGGCGCCGATCTTGAGAGCACGCATCTTCATGGTTCCTCTCCCCTTCCTCAGGCCTTGGCCGCGTCGCCGAGGACCGCCTTGGCGATCGATTCAGGCACCGGCAGTGGCTTCTCGTACCACGAGATCAACGGCACGATGATCAGGAAGTGGGCGAAGTAGTAGATCGAGGCGATACGACCAACCAGGATCCAGATCCCCTCCGCCGGCATGGCGCCGACATAGCCGAGGATCACGCCGTCGATCACGAACAGCCAGAAGGCCTGCTTGTAGATCGGACGGAACTTCGCCGAGCGGACCTTCGAGAAGTCGAGATACGGCATGAAGAACAGGATCACGATCGCGCCGCCCATGGCAATGACGCCGCCGAGCTTGTCCGGCACCGCGCGCAGGATCGCGTAGAACGGCAGGAAGTACCATTCCGGAACGATGTGCGGCGGGGTCACCATCGGATTGGCTTCGATGTAGTTGTCCGGATGGCCCAGGTAGTTCGGGTTGAAGAACACCCAATAGGCAAAGAACATCAGGAAGACGCAGAGACCGAAGGCATCCTTCGCCGTGTAATACGGGTGGAAGGGAACCGTGTCCTGGTCGCCCTTGATCTCGATGCCGAGCGGGTTGCTCGACTTCGTGGTGTGCAGCGCCCAGAGGTGCAGGAACACCACGCCGACGATCACGAAGGGCAGCAGATAGTGCAGCGAGAAGAAGCGGTTCAGGGTCGCGTTGTCGACCGAGAAGCCGCCCCACAGCCAGGTGACGATGTCACCGCCGACCAGCGGCAGGGCACCGAACAGGTTGGTGATCACGGTGGCGCCCCAGAAGGACATCTGGCCCCAGGGCAGCACGTAGCCCATGAAGGCGGTCGCCATCATGAGCAGGAAGATCACGATGCCGAGCCACCACAGCAGCTCGCGCGGGGCCTTGTAGGACCCGTAATAGAGACCGCGCAGGATATGGACATACACGACGACGAAGAACATCGAGGCGCCGTTCGCATGCGCGTAGCGCAGCAGCCAGCCGTAGTTCACGTCGCGCATGATGTGCTCGACCGAAGCGAAGGCCAAGGTCACATGCGGGGTGTAGTGCATGACCAGGATGATACCGGTCACGATCTGGGCGACCAGCATGAAGCCGGCCAGGGAACCGAAGTTCCACCAGTAGTTGAGGTTGCGCGGCGCCGGATAGGACACGAGCGCGCCGTCGATCGTCGAGATGATCGGCAGGCGCGCCTCGATCCACTTGACGACCTTGCTGTTGGTCTGGAACGGGGTCGAAGAGCTCATGGGGATCCTCAGCCGATCTTGATCTTGGTATCGGACAGGAAGGTGTATTCCGGGATGTGCAGGTTCAGCGGCGCAGGCCCCTTGCGGATGCGGCCCGAGCTGTCGTAGTGCGAACCATGGCAGGGGCAGAACCAGCCGTCGTAATCACCTTGCTGGCCGAGCGGAATACAGCCGAGATGGGTGCAGACGCCGACCATGACCAGCCATTGCGCCTTGCCGGGCTTCACGCGCTCGGCATCGGTCTGCGGGTCGCGCAGTTCCGACAGCGGCACTTCTTCCGCTTCCTGAATTTCTTTCGGCGTGCGGTGCCGGATGAACACGGGCTTGCCGCGCCACATCACGGTGATGCCCTGCCCTTCGGCGATGGGGGTGAGATCGACCTCGGTCGACGACAGTGCGAGCACGTCCGCCGCCGGATTCATCTGGTCGATCAGCGGCCAGACCGTCGCGCCCACGGCAACCGCGCCAAGGCCGACTGTCGCGACAAAGAGGAAGTCGCGCCGGGTGGCCTGGCCCGATCCATGGGCGTCATGGCCGGCAGTGCTGGACGTCGCCATCAAATGACCCTCTAACATGTGAGAAATCCGCCCCCTTAGTGGCATTCAAAATCTTGATTGTCCAGCACCCCGCATCTTGTGACACAATGCCGCATGCACTGTGCGCCGGATCAAGGACACCCCACATAGCGGCACTTTCCCTCGGCTTTCCCCGGCTTTCATGCGTCTTGCCCTCTATTGCCCCGATATTCCGCAGAACGCGGGCACGTTGATCCGGACCGGCGCCTGCCTTGGTGTCGCGGTGGACGTGATCGAACCCTGCGGCTTCACCTTCTCGGATGCATCGCTCCGGCGTGCCGGCATGGACTATCTCGCCCGGGCGACGATTCGCCGCCATGACGATTTCGCCGCCTTCGAGACGGCGCGGGCGTGTACCGGCGCCCGCCTGATCGCCCTGACGACAACAGGGGATACGCGGCCGGACCGTTTCGCCTTCGCCCCCGACGACATTCTTCTGGTCGGCCGGGAAAGCGCCGGCCTGCCGGACCATGTCCATGCCCTGGCCGACGCCCGCCTGCGCCTGCCCATGGTGGCCGGCGCGCGCAGCTTGAATGTCGCGGTCGCAGCGGCCATGGTCCTGCACGAAGCCCTGCGCCAGACGAAACAATTCCCCGAAGACGAGCCCCTATGAGCACCGAAGACCTGAAGACCCGCGCCGCCACCTGGTTCGCCACGCTGCGCGACCGCATCTGTGCCGCCTTCGAGGCGCTTGAGGACGCTTACGAAGGTCCCCTCGCCGATCAACGGTCGGCTGGCCGCTTCGAGCGCAAGGCCTGGGACCGGCCGGGCGGCGGTGGCGGCGTGATGTCCGTCATGCATGGGCGCGTGTTCGAGAAGGTGGGCGTCAACATCTCGACGGTCGAGGGCACGTTCAGCCCGGAATTCGCGAAGAATATCAGGGGCGCGGGCGACGACGGTCGCTTCTGGGCCAGCGGGATCAGCCTGGTCGCCCACCCCTGCTCGCCCCTTGTGCCGGCCGCGCATATGAACACGCGGCGGATCGAGACCACGGTCGGCTGGTTCGGCGGCGGCGGTGACCTTACGCCCACGTATCCCATGGACGAGGACACGACGGATTTTCACGGCGCCTTCAAGGCAGCCTGCGATCGCTTCGATCCCACCTATTACCCGCGCTTCAAGGCGTGGTGCGACGAATATTTCTTCCTGCCCCACCGGAACGAACCGCGCGGCGTGGGGGGCATCTTCTACGACAGCCTCGACAGCGGCGACGCGGAGACGGATTTCGCCTTCACCCGCGCGGTCGGCGAAGCCTTTCTGGAAGCCTACCCGAAGATCGTCGCCCGGCGCATGAATGCCGCCTGGACGGCGGAGCAGCGCGAGGCGCAACTGGTGAAGCGCGGCCGCTATGTCGAATTCAACCTGCTCTACGACCGGGGCACCACCTTCGGCCTGAAGACCGGCGGCAATACGGAAGCGATCCTGATGTCCCTGCCCCCGGCCGTCTCCTGGCCATGAGCCTGCTCACAGGGCGGAAAGCGCGGCGTCCAGGGTCTCGAGGAAGAGATCGGCGTTCGCGATCGAGAAGACGAGCGGCGGGCGTATCTTCAGGGCGGCGGCATCAGGCCCCGTCGTGCTGATCAGCACGCCGCGCTCGCGAAGATCGTCGACCAGACGGGCCGTCTCCACCGTCGCCGGGCGCCCGTCGCGCACGAGATCGACACCGATGAAGAGACCGGCGCCCCGGATATCGCCGATCACATCGTGCTTCGCCGCGAGACGGCGCAGGCCCGCCAGCAGATGGGCGCCCACGCGTAGGGCATTCCCCTGAAGATCGTCGCGCCTGACGATGCGCAGCACCGCGTCGGCCACCGCGACCGAGACCGGATTGCCGCCAAACGTATTGAAATAGCGAATGTCCCGGCCGAAATCGGCCACCACCTCGGGGCGCATGACGACGCCGGCGACCGGATGGCCGTTCCCCATGGGCTTGCCAAGCGTGACCATGTCGGGCACCACGCCGTGCCGGGCGAAGCCCCACAGGGCCTCCCCCGTACGGCCGAAGCCGGGTTGGACCTCGTCGGCGATGAAGATGCCGCCGGCCGCCCGTATCAATGCCACGGCGGGGGCAAGGAAGCCGGCTGGATCAGGCCGAACCCCGTCCGAGGAAAAGATCGTGTCGACCAGCAGGGCTGCCGGCGCGATACCTGCGGCCAGCAGGGATGCAAGCGCGGCGCGCACGCCTTCGATGAAGCCGCTGCCATCGCCTTCGGGCGCCGCTACCAGGCGAACATGCGGCCCGCGCGAGACGGCGGGACCAAGCGACGGCGAGAGTTCCGCCAGCGCGGCCGTGACGCCGTGATAGGCGTTCGCCGTCACGATCACGCCCTCGCCACCGGTGAAGCGCCGGGCGATGCGCAGCGCCAGGTCGTTCGCCTCGCTTCCCGTGCAGGTCATCATCAGGTGGCCGATTTCGGTCGGGAATTCGGCCAGCAGACGTTCGGCATAATCGAGGATGCCACCGTGCAGGTAGCGTGTATGCGTGTTCAGGACGGCAGCCTGCCGCGCCATTGCCTCCACGACCTCCGGATTGCCATGGCCGACGCTGGCGACATTGTTGTAGCAGTCGAGATAGGCCCGGCCATCCGTGTCGTAGAGCCAGACCCCCTCGCCCCGCACGACATGCAGAGGATGGCCGTAGAACAGCCGATAGGCAGGACCCAGCAGGCGCCCGCGTCTCTCGATCATCGCCGCTTCGGTCATCGCGTCCCTCGTTCCATCACGCCGTGCAAACGGTCCGCCAGCATGCCGGGGGCGATGGCGGCCATCTCCCTCAACCCGCGCCAGGCCCGTGAATTGTTGCGCAGGATATAGTCCCGGTTCCCGGGCTCCAGCGCCGCGCGCCATGCGGTGATCACCACGGTCAGGATCATGCGGGTCCGCATCAGGTCCGGCAGCAGGGCGACCTCAGCCGGCGACAGCGCCATGATCTCGTTGAATCCGGCGGCGAAGGCGCAGATTTCATCCAGATCGCCCGTTCCCATGCGATAGGCCAGCGCGGTACCGAGATCGACCACCAGGGGCGCCGCCAGCGCATCGCCGACATCGATGATGCCGGCAAGCCGCGCGGGATCGGCACTGTCCACCAGCACATTGTGAGGATTGAGGTCGTTATGGATCACCTGCGCCCGCAGCCCGGCCAGGCGGGGCGCCGTATGGGTTTCGAAGGCGTCGATCAGTTCATGGATGAAGGCCCGGTCCGCCGCGTCCGCCAGATGATCGACCAGCGGACGGACCCGGTCGACATGTCCGGCGTCCCACAACAGCGCGCGATGGGCCGCCGGATGCTCGAAATCGGCCAGTGCCCTGTCCAGCCGGCCAAGCCCCAGACCGATCGCGCGCGCCTGGGCCTTGCCCGGCGCCGTGGACGACAGCGGGACACCGTCCAGATAGGTGAGCA
>JAQVKV010000239.1 GCA_028694545.1 Zavarzinia sp.
ACAGGCTTTCGATACGGGCGACGATGGAATCGGCCGTCAATTCGGCAGTCGGGCGCGACGTCATGCTGGCTCTCCGGATTTGGGCGGCATAATGGGCGTGACCTGGCTTCATGTCACAGTTAAAAACCTGTTCTAACAACAGAAGATGACAATGGGAGTATGCAGATGGGTGGACCGCTGAAGGGCATGAAGGTCGTCGAGATCGCGGGGCTGGGGCCGGGACCCTTTTGCGCCATGATGCTGGCCGACATGGGCGCGGATGTCGTCCGGGTGGAGCGCTCGGCGAAATTCGGCGTGGTCAACCCGAAGTTCGATTTCCTCAATCGCGGCAAGCGTTCGGTCGTTCTCGACCTGAAGAAGCCCGAAGGGATCGAGGCTGTCCTCAAGATGGTCGAGGCGGCGGACATCATCCTCGAAGGCTTCCGTCCGGGTGTCATGGAACGTCTCGGCCTCGGGCCCGACGTCTGCCTCGCGCGCAATCCGAAGATCGCCTACGGCCGCATGACCGGCTTCGGCCAGACCGGGCCCATGGCCAAGGCGGCGGGCCACGACATCAATTACATCGCCATGTCCGGCGCGCTGCACATGATCGGCCATGCCGGGGGCAAGCCGGTGCCGCCGGTCAATCTGGTGGGCGATTTCGGCGGTGGCGCCATGTTTCTCGCCTTCGGCCTGCTGGCGGCGGTGATCGAGGCGCGCGCGAGCGGCAAGGGTCAGGTGGTGGACGCCACCATGATCGACGGCGCGGCGCTGCTCTCCACCATGATGTACGGCATGATGGCGCAGGGCCTGTGGCGCGACGAGCGCGGGGTGAACCTGCTCGATACCGGCGCCCATTTCTACGACACCTTCGAGACGGCGGATGGCAAATACATCTCGCTTGGCTCGATCGAGCCGCAGTTCTATGCCGAGCTCCTGCGCATCGCCGAACTGGACGCCGAGACTTTCGGCAACCAGATGGACATCGCGCGCTGGCCCGAGATGAAGGACAGCCTGGCCGCCGTCATCAAGGCGAAGACGCGGGACGAATGGTGCGCCTTGATGGAGGGCACGGACGTCTGCTTCGCCCCCGTGCTGTCCATGACGGAAGCGGCGGAGCACCCGCATAATGTTGCCCGCGGTACTTTCTTCGCACAGGATGGGCACGTGCAGCCGGCCCCGGCGCCCCGCTTCAGCCGGACCATGCCGGCGACGCCGGCGGCTCCGCCGATGCCCGGCGCGGATACGGACAAGGCCCTGGCGGACTGGGGCTTTACGGCCGACGACATCGCCCGCCTGAAGGAGGCCGGTGCCGCCGCCTGAACGAGGGAGTGACGGGGTGGCGCTGTTCTTCGACGCGACGTGGTTCGATCAGCGCCTCCGCCTTCTAGGCCTCGGCCGAGCTTCGATCGCCGCTACCTTGAACATCCCCGAGCCCGAGGTGGAGGCACTGTTCAAGGACCAGCGCGAGCTGAAGCCGACCGAGGTGGTCACCCTGGCGGCCCTTCTCGCCGTGCCGGTCACCGAACTGACGCGGCGTGCCGGCGCCGGTACGGTTGCCCCGGAAACCGAGCCCGCCGCTCCGTTCGAGGCGCGCATGGACGCGGTCGAACAGGCCATGCAGCGCCTCGAGGAGCGGATGAGCCGGGTGGAAAGCCTGATCGCCCGCGCGGTCGAGACCACGCAGGCGATCCGGGCGGATCTGCCGCCCCGCGAGTAGGGCCGGCCCGCGAACAGGGCGGCCCTTTCCTATTTCTTCAGGATCAGTTCGTCCGGCGTGATCAGCACGTCGACCTCGACCGGCTTGTCGGGTGTCTCGCCGCGCAGGGCCACGACCATGCCCCAGTCGGTGAAGATCGCCGGATCGTCGGTCGGCACGCCGCCGAGTTCGATCGTGTTCAAGGTCTGGAACTGGTTTGGCCCCACGGTCTTCAGGACGGTGGCATAGCCCTGCCGCGTCTCACCCTCGAGCAGGGTGAAGATGAGGACGATATCCTCCATGCCGTCGCCGGTCACGTCCTTGGGCAGGGCGAGGGCATAGCCGACACCGGCCTTGCGCTTCTTCGCCTCGGCCGAGATGGCGTCGCGGATCGCCTCTTGCGCCGGGGAGGTCTCGGCCGGCGCGGCGGGGGCAAGAGGCGGCGGAGGTGGTGCGCCGGTACCGTGGCCGTCGTCGAAGGTCGAGCCCGTGACCGGCGCACCGGCGCTGGGCTCGGGCGCCGCTGGGGGGATGTCGACCGTGACGACCTGGATGTTCTTTTCCGCGACACAGCGATCAAGTGCCTCGATCGCCTTGGCGGCGCCGGTCAGATCGAGGCCGGAAGAGCGCAGGTTCAGGTCGTTCGAGCCGATATAGGCCTGCGCTCCCTTGGCGAAGATGGCCAGCAGCTTCTCGCCCTGTGGTGATGGCACCGGCGCGGACATGATCGAATTCGGGTCGTAGGCCTGGCCTTCGAGACCGAGGGGCGGACGCTGGTCGACTGAGAAGCCGAAATCCATCGTCGTGCCTTCCCGCACCTGCAGGTTGGGCCGACCATAGATCAGGCCGCGCCCCAATTCCCCGACGATGAAGCCGAGGCGTTCGCCGGACGGGTATTCGCGGGTGACGACACAGATCGAATCCTCCCGTCCCGGCAGGCGGAAGCTTTCCAGGCGCCAGTCGCCGACCGGCGTGGCCGTATCGCCCTGCGGCACGCCGAGAGGGGTGGGCAGGGCCGGGGGCGGCAAGGGGGGCGCGGGCGGTTCGGCTTCCACGGGCGCTTCAGGCGCGGGCGGCGGGCTCCCCGGCGCGTCGATATCGCGGGCTTCGGCGTGGCCGGCGACGAGCAGAAGGGCGAGGGCGGTACCGCGCAGCAGGGTATTGATGGAGCAGGACATGGAGGGATCGATCGCCGGAATACAGGGTGTGCCGGAGCATAGCGAAGAATATGGCGCAATGATGAGACTTTTACCCCGACGCCCGAGGGGTCATGCTGTTGTCTGATTTTCGTGCTTTTCTCCGGGTCTGCATGGTCCGGAGCGGGTTGAGGGATTGGGTATGGCATTCGGTTTCTGTTCCTGCTGTCTTCCGTCGCGGCGCGGCTTCCTCGGCTTCGCGGCGTCGGCGGGCGTGGCGGCGACGGGGCTCGGCGGTTGCGTGGCGGTCGGGCGCAATCTGGCGCCGGGGGACGACGAATTGAATCGCATGGGGCTTCAGGCGTGGTCGCAGCTGAAGACCAAGGAAAAGGTCTCGACCAGCGCGAAGGGCCGGTCGCGGGTGAATGGCGTCGCGCGCCGGGTGGTCGACGCCTCCGGCCTCGGGCGCAGCTACAACTGGGAATTTGCCCTGTTCGACGACCCACAGATCAACGCCTTCGCACTGCCGGGCGGCAAGATCGGCGTCTACCAGGGTCTGCTGAACCTTGCGACCAAGGATACTGAGCTGGCCGCCGTGCTCGGGCATGAGGTGACCCACGTTCAGCGCCGCCATGCGGCCCAGCGCATCGGCGCCCAGCGCGCCGGACAATTGGGCGTGTCGCTCGCCCAGATTGGTCTTGCCGCCGGCGGCGTGCAGCAGTCGGATCAGATCGCCGGGCTGATCGGCGCCGGCGTATCCTACGGTGTCATCCTGCCGTTCTCGCGCGATCAGGAATATGAAGCGGATGAGGGGGGCCTCGTCACCATGGCGCGCGCGGGCTATGACCCGAACGGCGCGGTCAGCCTGTGGCAGAAGATGGCGGCGGCCAACGCGCGGAACGGCCGCCCTCTCGAATTCGCCTCCACCCACCCTTCCGACGCCAATCGCATCCGCCGCCTGCAGGAACGGATTCCGGGCGTCATGCCGCTCTATGAACAGGCAAGACGCGCCTAGAGTTCAGTCGCACCAGCCGGCGCGGGCCCTGCCGTCGTAGGGGCGGGCGAGGCCGGCCGCGATCAGCCGTTCCGCCAGCGGGTGTCCCTGGGCATTGGCGACGGTGGCGAGGACGCGGCCGCCATATTTATCGTAGGCGACGTCGCGCAGCACGACCGCGCCCCCGGCGACCAGACGGGTCAGCAGGTCCCGCGCTTCGGCCGCCTTGCGCTTCTCCCGCTCGCATTTTCCGCGCAGTTCCGGCGTGTCGACGCCCGACAGGCGGACACGGGTGACCACTTCCTGCCCCAGCCAGATGCGGACGCGGACATCCAGCGTGTCGCCGTCCACGACCTCGATCACCTCGGCGTCGAAGGGGCCGGCCATGCGGTCGACGAGACGCGCAACAGCCCGGTCGGGGGCGGTGAAGAGGGCACCGGCGGCAAGGGCCGCGCCCGACAGCAGGGCGGCGGCAGCCAGGATGAAGACGAATCTGCGCGACATGGCCGGAACATTAGTGGAACGCATGCCCGATCGGCAAGCACCGCAGTGGCACCGTCCGCTTGCCGGTGGTATGAGAGCGCCCAATCCCTCATCGCCCAACATCTCGTCAGGAAGATCATGATCGCCCGCGCGCTTCTTTCGGTTTCGGACAAGACCGGTCTCGTCGATTTCGCCAAGGCTCTCGCCGCTCATGGCGTCGAGCTTCTGTCGACCGGCGGCACCGCCAAGGCGCTGCGCGATGCCGGCCTGACCGTGATCGAGGTCGCCGATTTCACCGGCAGCCCCGAGATCCTGGATGGCCGCGTGAAGACCCTGCATCCCAAGGTCCATGGCGGCCTGCTCGGCCGGCGCGATGTTCCGGATCATGTCGCCCAGATGCAGGCCCATGGCATCGCCAACATCGACCTCGTCGTCGTCAACCTCTATCCCTTCGAGGCGACGGTGGCGCGCGGTGCCGGCTGGGACGAGACGATCGAGAACATCGACATCGGCGGTCCGGCCATGATCCGCTCCGCCGCGAAGAACCACGATCATGTCACCGTGGTCGTCGACCCGACCGATTACGAGGCCGTGCTGGCCGACATGACGGCGAACAAGGGCGCCACCACGATCGAGACCCGGCGCAAGCTGGCGGCCAAGGCCTATGCCCGCACCGCCGCCTACGACAGCGCCATCTCCGGCTGGTTCGCGAAGCAGCTGGGCGACACCTTCCCGGAACGCCTGACCCTGTCCGGCAGCCGCGCTTCCGTGCTGCGCTACGGCGAGAACCCGCATCAGGACGCGGCGCTCTACGTCACCGGCGACAAGCGCCCGGGTGTCGCCACGGCGAAGCAGTTGCAGGGCAAGGAACTGTCCTACAACAACCTGAACGACACGGATGCCGCCTTCGAGCTGGTCGCCGAGTTCGACCCGAAGGAAGGCCCGGCGGTCGTCATCGTCAAGCACGCCAACCCCTGCGGCG
>JAQVKV010000240.1 GCA_028694545.1 Zavarzinia sp.
CAGGGCGGCAAGGGTGGCCATGAACAGTCGTTTCCGCCGCTGACCCGCCGCCGGATTGTAGACGACGACGAGTTTCTGGCCGGCGGCCGCTACATGAGAAGTCATGGTGATGTCACAATATTCATGGGTTTGTCATTTATTGAGCATTGCCGGACACACTGGCGCTGTTTCTCATCGTTACATTCTATGCAGGCTAGATATTGTGGTATCAACACTGAAACTATTCGATTTACTTCCCTTTTGTGACGGGAGGGTGGCGTTTTGTTGACTTGGATGCTGCCGGCGTTCGCGCGTCGCCACGAGCCGGAGGCGGGGGCGATGCTGGTATCGGTCGAGACACCGCCGGCGCGGCTTGGCGACGATCGCGGCGAAGACGATGGCGACGGCGGCGAGGTCGTTAAGGAAAAGCGGCGCTTCCGCACCATCTTCCTCTCGGACATCCATCTGGGCACGCGCGGCTGCCAGGCCGAAATGCTGCTCGATTTCCTGAAATATACCGAGAGCGAGAACCTCTACCTCGTCGGCGACATCATCGATGGCTGGCGCCTGCGCCGTTCGTGGTACTGGTCGCAGAGCCACAACGACGTGATACAGAAGGTGCTGCGCAAGGCCCGCAAGGGCACCCGCGTGGTCTATATTCCCGGCAATCACGACGAGGCGGCGCGCGATTACGTCGACCTGCATTTCGGCGGCGTCGCGGTCGTGATGGACGCGATCCATACCGGCGCGGACGGCCGTCGCTGGCTGGTGCTGCATGGCGACGCCTTTGACGGTGTCGTCAAATATGCCCGCTGGCTCGCCCATCTCGGCGACTGGGCCTATAACATCGCGCTCACCCTGAACACCTGGTTCAACCGCCTGCGGCGGCGCCTCGGCTATCCCTATTGGTCGCTGTCGGCCTATCTGAAGCACAAGGTGAAGAACGCGGTCGACTATATCTCGAGCTTCGAGACGGCGGTCGCCGAGGAGGCCCGCCGCCATCATGTCGACGGCGTGATCTGCGGTCACATACACCACGCCGAGATCAGGGACATCGACGGTATCACCTATTGCAACGACGGTGACTGGGTCGAGAGCTGCACCGCCCTCGTCGAGCACGCGGATGGCCGCATGGAAATCCTGCGCTGGGCGCCCGAGTTCGAGAAGCGCGTGGCGAAGCTCCGCAACCGCGAAACCAAGCTCGTTACCGCCGGATGAGCTCCAGTCCCTTGCCGAGGCCGGTCCCGGCTCCGCCGCCGTCGCACGATCGCTCCCTGCGCCTGCTCGTCGTGACGGATGCCTGGTATCCGCAAGTGAATGGCGTGGTGCGCACCCTCGACACCGTCGCGCGCGAGGCGAGCCTCCTTGGCCATACGGTCGGCTTCGTGACACCTGACCAGTTCCTCACGGTGCCGACGCCGACCTATCCGGAAATCCGCCTCGCCCTGCTGCCGGGGCGGCGCCTCGGCCGCCTGATCCAGGCTTTCGCGCCTGACGCCATTCATATCGCGACCGAAGGTCCGCTGGGCTGGAGCGCGCGGCGCCTGTGCCTGAAGCGCGGCCTGCCGTTCACGACCGCCTATCACACCCGCTTTCCGGAATATGTGAAGGCGCGTTTCGGCGTGCCGCTGGCCCTGACCTATCGCATCGTCCGGCATTTCCATGCGCCGTCGCGCGGCCTGCTGGTCGCCACCCGTTCACTGTACGACGAACTGGCGGGGCGGGGGTTCGTCAACCTGCGGCAATGGTCGCGCGGGGTGGATCTGGAGCGTTTCACGCCCGGGCCGAAGGACGTGCTGCCCGATCTGCCGCGCCCGATCTTCACTTATGTCGGGCGCCTCGCGGTCGAGAAGAATATCGACGCCTTCCTCGCCCTCGACCTGCCGGGCTCCAAACTCGTGGTCGGGGACGGGCCCGAGATGGCGCGTCTGAAGGCCACCTATCCGAAGGCTCATTTCGCCGGTGCCCGCCATGGCGACGATCTGGCCGCGTATTTCCGCGCGGGCGACGTCTTCGTCTTCCCCAGCCGGACGGATACTTTCGGCCTTGTCATGCTGGAAGCTCTCGCCTGCGGTCTGCCGGTGGCGGCCTTTCCGGTGCCCGGACCGCTCGACATCCTGTCGCCCGCCGTCGGCGCCATGGACGAGGATCTGGCGGCGGCCTGCCGCCGGGCGCTGGCGCTCGATCCCGCCGCCTGCCGCGAACATGCGCTGGGCTTCACCTGGGCCGCGACGGCGGCCCAGTTCGTTCATAATATCGCGCCTTTCCACCAGGACTGGCCGGCGCTGCCGAAACCCGCCGCCGTCCAGGCCGCCATTCCCTATGATCCGGAAGGGAAGTGAGGACAGGCGTCAGTCGCCGACGGTGATCACAACCTTGCCGGTCGAACGGCGCTCGAGGACGAGTTCGAGGGCCTCGGCGGCGAGCGGCAGGGGCCTTGTGTCGGAGACATGGGGCTTCAGCCGGCCGTCCTGCCACCAGCCGATCAGGGTACGGAAACTGTCGGCCATCACGGCGGGGGCCTTGTCGGCATAAGCGCCCCACCAGAAGCCGAGCACGTCGACATTCTTCACCAGCAGGCGGTTGGCGGCGATCTGGGGCACGTCGCCGCTGGCGAAGCCGATGATCAGGGCGCGGGCCTCGAAATTCGCGCATTTCAGGCCGGCCTCGAACAGGGCGCCGCCGACCGGATCATAGATCACGTCGACCCCGCCGCCGGTCGCGAGGATCGCGGCCTTGAGGTCGTCGACCTCGGCGTCGATCAGGTGGTGGGCGCCCTGGGCTTTCGCCACCGCCAGTTTCGCCTCGCCCTTGGCCACGGCGATGACCCGGGCGCCCATCAGCACACCCAGTTCGACGGCGGTCAGGCCGACACCGCCGGCGGCGCCGAGCACCAGCAGCGTCTCGCCGGCGCGAAGTCGGGCGCGGTGCCACAACCCGAGGTGGGACGTGCCATAGGCGACGGGAAAGCCGGCGGCGGTGACGAAATCCATGTCTGCGGGAATGGCGACCGCCCGTTCCGCCGAAACGGCGACCTTCTCGGCATAGCCGCCGAAGGCGGGAATCGCCAGCACCCGGTCGCCGGGAACGAAGGCGGTCACGCCCGGGCCGACCGATTCGACCGTACCTGCGACTTCGAGTCCCGGGGAGAAGGGCAGGGGCTGGCGCGTCTGATAGCGCCCGGCGAGCATCAGGCTGTCGGCGAAATTGACACCGGCGGCACGCACGGCGACCACGATTTCACCTTTGCCCGCAACGGGTTCCGCCACGTCGAGATATTGGAGCCCGCGCGGTCCCCGGCCCAGTTCGGTCGCAACGATCGCCTTCATGCCTTCGCTTTCCACCGGTCCTGGTCACGATATGATCTCGGGACGAACGACCGTCTTCATGTGATGATGTCGGCATGACCGTGCGTTATCTCGATCAACTGTTCAATCCCGGGGTCGTCGCTCTGCTCGGCCCCGAGGATCCACAGGACCCCGTCGCGGCCGCTGTCGCCAACGGGCTGCGGCGCGCGCCCTTCCATGGCCGCCTGCTCGTCGCCGACGACACGGTGGAGGCGGTCGAGGCCCTGGCCGAAGCGCCTCACCTTGCCGTGCTGAACGGCGACCTCGACCGGGCACCGGCATTGATCGACGCGCTTTGTCGCAAGGGCTGCCGGGTCGTTCTCGCCGTCGGCAAGCCGCCCGAGGATCCGACCATCGTGCCCGCCATGCTCGAGGCGGCGGGGCGTTACCGGGCGCGGATCGTCGGGCCGGGGGCCTTCAACCTCTCGGTGCCGGCGATCGGGTTGCAGGCCGTTGTCTCGCCCGTGCTGCCGCAGCCGGGCCGGCTCGCCTTCGTCACCCATTCCAACGGCATTCTCGACACGCTGATCGATTGGGCGGCGGGCAACGGTATCGGCCTGTCGCGGGCGATCTCGCTCGGCGCCAAATGCGACGTCGATCTGGCCGACGTTCTCGACTGGCTGGCGCTCGACCATGCCACGGGCGCGATCATCGTCTACCTCGAAGCCATCACCCGGCCGCGTAAATTCATGTCGGCGCTGCGCGCCGCCGCGCGCATCAAGCCGGTCGTCGTGCTGAAGGCCGGGCGCCATGCGCCGCCGCCGCCCTCGACCACGGCGGTGCGCCGCCTTGCGGACGATGACGCGGTGTTTGATGCCGTGCTGGCGCGGGCCGGCTGCGTCCGGGTCGAGGCGATCGAGGAATTGTTCGACGCGGCGGCGACGCTCGGCTTCCCCGGCGCCGCCATGGGCGATCGCATCGCCATTCTCGCCAACGGCTATGGCGCCGGCCTGCTCGCCACCGATCATCTGTTCGACCGGGGCGCCCGGCTCGCCGACTTCTCGGACGCGACACAGGCCGCCCTCGACGCCATGGAAGGCCTGCATTCCGAAGGTAATCCGATCGATCTCGGCCCCGATTCGCCGCCCGAGCGCTATTCCGAGGTCCTGCCCGTGCTGACGGCGGACCGGGCGGTCGACGGCATATTGGTCATGCATACGCCTTCCGCCGTCTCCTCCGCCCTGTCGGCGGTGGAACAGACCCTGCGCGGCTTCGGCACGCGGCGCCAGCCCCGGCTCATTGCCTGCTTCATGGGCGAGACCGAGGCGCGCGCGGCTCGGGCCGCGCTTCGCGCTTCGGGCATTCCCACCTTCTCGACGCCGCGCCAGGCGGCGCGCGCGATCATGCATATGGTCGCCTATCGCCGGAACCAGGAGTTGCTGGCCGAGACGCCGGCCGCCATGCCGGCCGATTTCACCTTCGACCGGGCGATCGTCGACGCCGAGATCGCGGAACATCTGGCGGCGGGGCGCGAATGGGTGCATGGGCCGGACGCACTGCGCCTGCTCTCGGCCTATGGTTTTCCGACCGTGCGGCCGATCTTCGCGGCGACGCCCGAGGAGGCGGCGGATCACGCCCGGCGTATCGGTGCCGCCGTCGTCCTGAAGATCGCGACGCGGGACCCGATCGACAAGAAACATGTGGGCGGTGTCACGCTGGGCCTCGACGAGCCGGACGATGTCCGCCGCGCGGCCGAGCTGATGCTGCGCCGGGTGATGGCGCGGGCGCCCCAGGTGAGGATCGATGGTTTCACCGTGGAGCCCATGGTGATCCGTCCCGATGGTCATGAACTCCTGCTTGGCTTCGCCGAGGACGAGCAATACGGCCCGGTTATCGTCTTCGGCCACGGCGGCACCGCCTGCGAGGTGATCCGCGACCGGGTGATCGCCCTGCCACCGCTCAATCTTTCGCTGGCGCGCCATGCCATCGCCACGACAAGGGTGGC
>JAQVKV010000241.1 GCA_028694545.1 Zavarzinia sp.
GAGAGCGGCGGAGCGCGAGAGGAAACGGGCATTGAACACGGGGCCGAGCCTAGTGCAGCTTGACCGGAAGGGGAATCCGGTTCATCGCCGGAAACAGTGCAAAAACAGCGGTATACACCAGTTGCCGGGAATGCCCCCTTTGCAGGCGGGACCACCATTCCCATCTGCGGAACATTGCAACGATCAGACAGGGACAAACGTGCGACAGGATCCGGCGACATTGAACCCGCAAGACCTTGCCCGGCACCTCGACCGGCTCGATCGTCTCGCCCGCCTGCTTGAGGCGCGCTGGGTGCTGCCGATCGTGCGCAAGCCGGTCGGGCTCGATGCTCTGATCGGCCTGCTGCCGGTTGCGGGGGACCTCGTCACCGCCGTGATTTCCCTTGCTTTCGTGGTCGAGGGCTGGCGGCTGGGGGTGCGGCGGGGCACGCTCCTGCGCATGCTCGGCAATGTCGGGCTGGACGTACTGATCGGGCTGCTGCCGCTGATCGGCGACTATGCCGACGTGCTGTTCCGCGCCAATACAAGAAACATGGTCCTGATCCGGCGCGACCTTGCCCGTCGCCACCCGCGACAGGGCGAAGTTTGAGCTTCGCCTCCTCCCCCGCCCGCCTCTATAGTGCCGCCGTCCGAAGCGGGCAGAGTTTCAACGGCAGAGAAGAAGTGACGTGAGCGAACAAATCAAGCCGGCGCCCGCCGCCGCCCTGCCCCTGTTCTACACCAAGCCGGAAGTCCTGACCGTGGCCGCCCACGGCAACCTGCGGGTGAAGCCGCCGGAACACCTGAAGTTCGCGGCCAAGGCCAATTCGGTGCCGATCGTGGCGGAAGAATTCCTGGATTGCGCCGGCGCCTATCCGATCGTCTTTACCCAGGGCCCCAATCCTTCGGCGGTGGCGATCGTGGGCCTGCGCGACAACGAGAACCTGTTCCTCGATCTCAAGGGGCGGTGGCTGCCCGGCATGCCCGTACCCGCCTATGTCCGGCGCTATCCCTTCATCTTTCTCGAGCTGCCGGAACAGGACCGGCTGACCCTGTGCATCGACCGCGCGGCCCCCAATGTGGTCGAGGGCGGCACGGCCGGCCAGCCCCTGTTCGTCGACGGCGAGGCGAGCGAATTCGCCAAGGCTTCCCTCGCCTTCTGCGAGGCCTATCAGAAGCAGCTGATCGCCACTCGCGCCTTCGGCCAGGCCCTGGTCGAGCACGACCTGCTGATCCCGCGCAACGTCGACCTGCAGGACCGCAAGGGGCGCCGCCTGTCCATGGGCGGATTCCAGGTGGTCAACGAGGAAAAATACCGCGCCCTGCCCGACGACCTGCTGCTGGACTGGACGAAACGCGGTTTCATCACCGCGATCATCGCCCATTTCATCTCGCTGCGGCGCTGGCCCCTGCTGGTGGAACGCCTGCAGGCCCGCCTGGGCTGAGCCACCCCGCTTGAAGGCGGGGCGATGTGATATTATAACATCGCCATGAGCGACATCGCCCCCCTTCCCGACGCCTCCTCGGCCGGCCTGCCGGTTACCCTGCTGACCGGCTTCCTCGGCAGCGGCAAGACGACCGTGCTGAACGGCCTGCTGCGCCACGAGGGCATGGCGCGCACCGCCGTCATCATCAACGAATTCGGCGAAATCGGCCTGGACCACCAGCTGGTCGCCAGCGCCAAGGACGAAATGATCCTGCTGAAGTCGGGCTGCCTGTGCTGCACCGTGAAGGGTGACCTGATCGAGGCGCTGCGCCGGCTGTTCCTGCAGCGCATGCGCGGCGACATTCCCGAGTTCGACCGGGTGGTCATCGAGACCACGGGCCTCGCCGATCCAGCGCCCATCATCCACACCCTGATGGCCGATCCCCTGGTCGCCGCGCGCTATCGCCTGGACGGGGTGGTGACCACGGTCGACGCCGCCTGCGGCATGGACACGCTGGACAACCACGAGGAAGCCGTGAAACAGGTCGCCATGGCGGACCGCCTGCTGCTGACCAAGACCGACGTCGCGACGAGCGACTCCCGTGCCGCGATTGAGGCCCGCCTGCGCGCCCTGAACCCGGCCGCGACCGTCGTCCCCGTCGTCGACGGCGCCGTCGATCCCGGCATCCTGCTCGGGCTTGGCCTGTTCGATCCCGCCAGCAAGAGCGCCGATGTCGCCCGCTGGCTTCAGGCCGAGGCCTATGATCATGACGATCACCATGGTCATGACCACGAGCATGAGCATGACCATGATCACGGGCACCACCATCACGACCCGAACCGGCACGACGACCGAATCAATGCCTTCTGCTTCACCTTCGACCAGCCGGTGGAGCCCTTCGCCTTCGAGTCCTGGCTGAACGTGCTGACCAGCTTCCGGGGGCCGAACCTGTTGCGGATCAAGGGCATCGTCAATCTGGCGGGCCACGACCGGCCAGTGGCGATCCATGGTGTCCAGCACCTGTTTCACCCCGCCGTCGAACTGCCCGCCTGGCCGGGCGAGGACCGGCGCAGCCGCATTGTCTTCATCACCCGCGATCTCGACCGCGCCGTGATCGCCGATACCTTCGCCGCCTTCACCGGCACCGAGCCGATGGCGGACCAAAACGGTGCTTACGACCCGCGTCTGGGCGGTCTTGCCGCGCTGCCGGAAGGGTGACAGGCATCACAGCCTTGCATCGGGGGACGTCCTATCGTCCACTCTTGTCGCCGCAGCCCTCGGGCCGGCGCCTTTGGAATGGAAGGCCGTCATGACTGAACACGAGCAGATGTCGGGCCGGGGGAACAGCCCGGCATTCGCAACCCTCGCCGGCGCCACCGTGGCGCTCGCCCTTCTGGGGGCGGCGGCGCAGGTAGCCAAGGCACAGGCGCCACTGGCTCATCTCGGCACCAACGCGATCGCGGTGGTCGAGGATGTGCAGGCGCCGTCGGCCGGCGTGAACTTCATGGATTTCGTCTTTGCCGGACAGGTCCTTGACCTTGGCGCCGACGGCAAGCTGGTCGTCTCCTATCTTTCCGGCTGCCGTTCCGAGACCATCTTGGGCGGTACGGTCCGCTTCGCCGAAACCGGTGCCACCGCGCAGGGCGGCACGGTGACCGCGACCGTGCCCGCCGGCTGCCAGACCGCCATGGCCGAGATCGGCGCCGACGCAACCGAGGCCGGGGCTGTCGCTGTCCGCGGTGGCGACATGGGCGACGAGACCGAGGACCGGGTGATCCGCTCGTCCGAACCCGCCTTCCGCTGGCTCGCCGGCGGTTCGGCCGAGGTGCGGATCTACAACATCGGCCGGGTGCCGGCCCAACTGGTCTGGACCGGCCACGGCGATGGCGGCCATGTCGAATATCCGGCGGACGCGCCGCGCCTCACGGCCAATGTGCCCTATCGGGTCGAAGTGCGCTCGGGTGGCGCCGTGATCGGCGTCGCGCGCTTCTCGGTCGATCCGACGCTGGCGGTGCCCGATACGCTGGCCAACCGCCTGGTGCCGGTTGCCAAGCCCTGATCGACAACGCCCCGGCAAGGGGCATGGTTTCGATCCTTCGCGCGCCGGGATTTCCGGCGCGCTCGCACTTCTGCTGACCCTGCTCGCGATCGCGGGGCCGATGGCATTCCTCGGCCGCGCCGGCATCGACTTCATGATCCCGGCGCGCCACTTCCTGTTCGGGCCCCTGTTCCCGCCGGAAGACTCGGACGTCGTCCTCGTCGCCATCGACGAGCAGACCTATCACGTTCCCCCCTTCGCCGAGACGCCCAAGGTCGCCTGGACACCGCAACTGGCCCGCCTGCTCGACGCCCTGGTGGACGCGGGCGCGACCGCCGTCGGCTTCGACGTCGTCTTCCCCGTGACCCTGGACCGGCCCGATCTGCTGCAGGGCCGCGACCGGCCGTTCCTGATCAGCCTGCGCAAGGCGGCCGACGCCGGCAAGCTGGTGCTGGGCGAGGCCCGATTGTCGCGCGAGGTGTTGCGCCCCCACCCCGGCCAGCGCCTCGCCGCCCGGGGGGACGCCAATATCCGCCTGCTGAACCTGAGGTTCGACGACGACGACGTGGTGCGCACCTATATCACGCGCTATCGCCTGGAGGATGGACAGGGCTTCGTCTCTTCCTTTGGCACGGAACTCGCCGCTCGCGCCGGCCGGCCGGTGCCGGACGAGGATTTCCTGATCAATTTCAACACGGGCCCCGGCGACATCCCGACCTACAGCCTCGGCGACATCAATGCCTGCATCGAAGCGGGCGACACGGATTACATGAACCGCGCTTTCAAGGGCCGCATCGTCCTGATCGGCGAAGTGCTGGACATCGAGGATCGCTTCCGCGCCGCCAAGCGTTACGCCCTGACCGAGGGCGATGCCAGCCGCGATCCAGCGCGTTGCCGCATCGCCGCCGAGCCCGAGCGCTTCCGCCCGCTGGGCAGCCGTTCCTCCATGCCCGGCGTGCTGATCCACGCCGCCGCCATCAACACGGTGACCAAGGGCGAATGGCTGCACCCCCTGCCCGTCGGTGGCGCGGCCGCGCTGTGCCTTGCCTGGTTCCTGCTGCTAGACCTCGCCTTCTTCCGGCTGCGGCCGGCGCTGGGCGCATTGGCGGGAGTCGGGGCGATCAGCATCCTCTTCGTCGCATCGGTGGTGGCCTTCACCGCCGGCCATGTGGTGCCGATCCTGCCGATGGCGATCGGCGCCGTTCTGCTTTTCGCCGGTGTCTATGCCTATCGCTTCGTGATCGAGGATGGCGGACGGCGCCGTATCCAGCACGCCTTCCGCCATTATCTCGCCCCCGCTCTCGTCGACCGGCTGTCGAAGGACGCCGGGGCGCTCCGCCTCGGCGGCGAGCGGCGCCATGTCACCGTCCTCTTCTCAGACATGGTGGGCTTCACCTCGCTCGGCGAACGGCTGGCGGCGGAACCGGAGCGTTTCGTCGAGGTGGTGAACCAGTATCTAACCGTGCTGACCAAGGCGATCGAACAGCGCGAAGGCTATATCGACAAGTTCATCGGCGATGCGGTGATGGCGATCTGGGGCGCCCCCCTGTCCCAGGAGCAGGCCGAGATCCTGGCGGTCGAGGCCGCGCTGGAAGCCCAGGCCGCGCTTGCCGAATTCAATCGCGCGGTCGTGGTGCCCGGCTTCGGGCTGAAGCCGCTGGGCACCAGGATCGGCATCGCCAGTGGCGAGGCGATCGTGGGCAACATGGGCTCGAAGACCCGGATGAACTACACGGTGACCGGCGACGTGGTGAATCTCGCCGCCCGCCTGGAAAGCGCCAACAAGCATTACGGCACCGCGATCATCGTCAG
>JAQVKV010000242.1 GCA_028694545.1 Zavarzinia sp.
GGGCAGGCCCAGCTCGGCCGCCAGGGCCTTGATGACGGGCGCCTCCGCCTTTTCCGCCGCCGTCGCCAGCAAGGCGAGGCCGTCCGCGCCGCCCGCTGCCCGCAAGGCGGCGCGTAAGTCCTCGATCCCGGCGTCCCGGCGAAAGCCGATCCCCGCTACGCGCATTTCGTCACGCTCCATTGCACGATGGGGCGGGCGGGGGTCCAGCCCCGGAAGTGGCCGAGCGGCCTGGCCTCGGCGAGGTCGAGGCGCAGCAGCGTGCCGCCGTGGCGCCCGGCACCCGCGACCACCAGCCCCTCGGTTTCCAGCGTGACCGCATTGATCACCAGGCGGCAGCCGGTGCGGAGCCGGGGCCAGAGGGTATCGAAGGCCGCCGCCGTCATTCCGCCCCCGACGAAGACGGCGTCCGCCGGCGGGAGAGCGGGAAGGGCATCGATCCAGTCGGCCGCGACGACGGTCATGGCGGCGCCGAGACCGAAGGCGGCGATATTGGCGTCGATCCCGGCCAGCCGGTCATCCCGCCGTTCCACCGCGACCGCGCGCCCGCCGGCCAGGCACCATTCGATGGCGACGGACCCGGACCCGGCACCGAGATCCCAGAGGCATTCGCCCGCCCGGGGGGCCAGGGCGGCGAGGGTCAGGGCCCGCGCAGGCGCCTTGGTAATCTGCCCGTCGTGGACGAAGACGTCGTCCGGCAGGCCCGGTGTCCGGGGCAGGCCTGAAGCCCCCCGGACCTCCAGCGCGGCCATGACCGGGGCCTCGATTTTGTCGAGATCGAAGCACCGGGCCGTGACCGTCCGCACCCTTTCCCGGGGCCCTCCCAAAGCTTCGCGAATGTGGAGGTGGCTGTTGCCGAAACCCCAAGAGCCCAGCCAACTGGCCAGCGCCGTCGGCGCCGCCCCGGCGCGCAGCAGGCACAACAGGCGGGCTCCCGGCGCCAGATGGGGGCGCAGGACCTCGAAGGGGGCGGCATGCAGGCCAAGGCATGTCGTTCGCTCCAGCGCCCAGCCCAGCCGGGCCGCCGCCAGCGAAAAGGCGGATGGTGCCGGATAGGCGATCCATTCCCCGGAATCGAGATGGCGCGCCAGCACGGCGCCCGCGCCATGGTGAAAGGGATCACCGGAAGCGAGTACGGCGACCTGTCGTCCGCGCAGGGCCAGCACCGGTGCGACGTCGAACGGTACGGGCCACGGCCGGCCCGTTGCACCGATCCCGGCCAGGGCAAGGTGGCGTGGCCCGCCGAAGATGGTTTCGGCGCGGGCAAGCGCGTTCCGGCTTGCTTCGCCAAGACCGGCAAGGCCATCTTCCCCGATGCCGATGATCGATAGCCAGGGTTCAGCCATGATCCGTCCCCTCATACTCGGCGGCACGCTCGATGCTGGCCGTCTCGCCCGGGCGATGGCGACGGCGGGGATCGACGGCGTCTATTCCTATGCCGGGCGCACGGCGGCGCCGAGGGAGCAGCCGCTGCCCCTGCGGGTGGGCGGTTTCGGCGGAATCGACGGGCTGACCACCTATCTGCGGGCCGAGGCGATCACCCATATCATCGATGCCACCCATCCCTTCGCCGCCGGCATGAGCACCAATGCGGTCGCGGCCGCCGGGCAGGCGGGCGTACCGCTGATCGCCCTCGAACGCGCGCCCTGGCGCCCCGGGGCCGGGGACGAATGGCACTCCGTCGCCGATATGGCGGGCGCCGTCGCCGCGCTTGGCGGGCCGCGCCGCCATGTCTTTCTGGCGATCGGGCGCCAGCATGTGGCGGATTTCGCTGGCCATCCGCAGCACCGTTACCTGCTGCGTTTCGTCGATGCGCCGGAAGGCCCGCCGCCGCTGCCCGACGCGGAAGTGGTGGTCGATCGTGGCCCCTTTACCCTGGCTGGCGATCAGGCGCTGATGGCGACGCGGTCGATCGACGTGGTTGTCGCCAAGAACGCGGGGGGCGAGGGGGCGCGCGCCAAGCTGGACGCCGCGCGGGCGCTCGGCCTGCCGGTGATCATGATCGAACGCCCCGCGATCCCGCCGCGCCCCGCGGTCGAAAGCGTGGGGGCGGTGATGGACTGGCTCGCTCATTCCGCCGACCTCGGGGTGTAGAGCCAGCGCCCCACCCGCCGGGTGGTGGACGAGCCGACGATGACCAGTGTGCGCATGTCCGCCATCCCGGGCGTCGCCGTGCCGAGATCGGTGATCGTGATGGCCTCGTCGGGGCCGCCGACGACGCGGGCGAAGACAATCGGGCGCGCGGGGCCGCAGGCCGCGCGCAGGATGTCCAGGGCGCGGGCGAACTGATGGGGCCGGGCCCGCGAGCGCGGATTGTAGAAGCCCATGGCGAAATCCGCCTCCGCCGCGAGGCGCAGGCGCCGCTCGATCAGTGGCCAGGGCTTCAGATTGTCCGACAGGTTGATGGCGCAGAAGTCGTGCCCCAGCGGCGCGCCGATCCGTGCCGCCACCGCCAGCATGGCGGTGATGCCCGGCAGCACGGCGATCTCCACATCCGGCGCCGGCGTGCTCTCCAGCGCCTCGAACACCGCCGCCGCCATGGCGAAGACGCCGGGATCGCCCGAGGAGACGACGACGACCCTGCGCCCCGTGGCCGCCAGCGCCAGGGCATGGCGCGCCCGCTCCATTTCCACCCGGTTGTCGCTGGCATGTCGCACGGCATCCGGCGCGGCCTGTACCCGCGCGACATAGGGGCCGTAACCGACGATATCCGTTGCGCGCGCCAGCGCCTCGGTCACCTCCGGCGTGATCTGGGCTTTGGGGCCGGGGCCGAGGCCGGCGACGGTCAGATAGCCGGTCATGCGCTCGCCTTCCGCATGGGGCGCCTGCCCTCGCCATGGACGAGGACGAGCGCGAAATAGGGGCAATCCTCGTCCCCGACCTCGGCCAGGGGACGGATGCGTTCCCGCGCCATGGTGCCATGTTCGATCAGGACGGCGGCCCCGAGGCGCCCGCAGGCGGCGAGCGCCCGGCGGATGCGGGGCAGGTTGCGCCCGGTCTTCATCACGACGATCGCATCGGCCGCCGCCATGTGACGGGTCAGTTCCGCTTCAGGCAGGGTCCCGGCGAGGACGGTCAGGACATCGTCGCCCCAGGTCATGGGGCGCCCTGTCGCGGTCCAGCAGCCGACCATGCCCGGAATGCCGGGGATTACCTCGACCGCGACCCGGTCCCGCAACCGTAGGTGCAGATGCATGAAGGAGCCGTAGAAAAACGGATCGCCCTCGCACAGGACGACGACGTCCCCGGTCGCGGCGAGGGCGGCGAGGCGGTCGGCCCAGCCGTCGTAGAAGCGGGCGAGGGCCTCGTTGTATTCGGGACTATCGAAGGGCAGTTCGATGGTGATCGGATAATCCATCGGATGTTCGGTTACATCCGACGCCAGCAGCCCCTCGACGATGCGGCGCGCCTGTCCGGCGCGGCCCTTCTTGCGGAAGAAGGCGATGTGGCGGGCGGCACGGATCGTCCGGTCGGCGCGAACACTCATCAGGTCGGGATCGCCGGGGCCGAGGCCGGCGCAGATTACCTTGCTCATGCTCCTACTCCGCTTTGCCCGCGAGGGCGTTGACGGCGGCGGCCGTGATCGCCGAACCGCCCAGCCGGCCTTCGACGATGAGGGCCGGAACCGGGGCGGTCTCGATCAGCTCGGCCTTGGATTCGGCGGCGCCGACGAAGCCGACCGGACAGCCGACGATCGCCGCCGGGCGGGGGCAGGCCGGGTCCTTCAGCATGTCGAGCAGATGGAAGAGCGCGGTCGGGGCGTTGCCGATGGCGACGAGTGCCCCCGCCATATGGGGCCGCCAGCGTTCGATGGCCGCCGCCGAGCGCGTGGTGCCCCTGGCCCGGGCCTCTTCCGCGACACCGGCGTCGTTCAGGGTGCAGATCACCGCATTGTCCGCCGGCAGGCGGCTGCGCGTAATCCCTTCCGCCACCATGCGGGCATCGCACAGGATCGGCTTGCCGCCGCGTAGCGCGGCTCGGGCGGCGATCGCCATGCCGGGGGTGAAGCTGATGTGGCGTTCCAGTCCGACCATACCGGCCGCATGGATCATGCGCACCACCGCCACCTCCTCCTCAGGGGTGAAGCGGGCGAGATCAGTCTCCGCCCGGATGATGGCGAAGGATCGGGCATAGATGGCGGCGGCGTCGGTTTCGTAGCGGCGCGGGGTCATGGTCTCTCGAAGGGCAGGGTGAGGTTGTCGATCAGGGTTTCGGGGGCAAGCGCGGTGCGCAGCGGGGTGTCGCCGGCCACGCCGTTACGGATCAGGGCGAAGCCGTCCGCGCGGGCGGTCAGGGTGACGTCGGCCGGGGCCGGATGGGCGCAGCCCTTGGCGCAGGCGCTGACGTGAAGCACGCGGTCCGCCGGCACGCGCGGCGCAAGCGCGAGGGCGAGGTCCCGTACTGGGGCTGCTCCTTGCGGGCAGGCCGGGGCGCCGGTGCAGGCGAAGACGCGCAGCCGGGGATCGCTGGCATCGGTAATCAGGCCGGGCAGGTCGGGCAGGGCGCCGCCCTCGATCAGCAGGGCGCGCCAAGGTGTCAGGCGCAGGGCCCGTCCCCGCGTGGCGATGGCATGCAGCATTTCCGCCCGCAGGCGGCCGAACGCGAAGGCGACGATGGCGCCCCGGGCATGAACCCCGGGCCCGGGCGGCGGCGCGGCGGGTGCCGGGCGGCTGTCGCCGACCAGAGGGACGGGCAGGGGGATACCGCTCGTCAGCAGCGCCTTCATCCGGCCCCGCCCGTCGTTGACGCCGCCCGCCTCGACGAACCAGCGCGCCAGCGCGGCGACCCGCAAGCGAATCTCGTCCGGCGTCACCGCGCACCCGGTCGGGGCCCCGTCGGCCCGCAGCAGCAGGCGTCCCGCCACGTCCCGTTCGATCCTGACGTCGCCCGGCACATCGGTCAGCACGGGGGCGGGGCCATGGTCGAGCACGGCGCCGAATTTGCCGGGCAGGGGCGGGGCATCGGCCAGTCCGGCGAGGATCGCACCGGCCAGCGCCCCGGTCTCCACCATGTCGGACCACAGCGGGGTGATCACCAGATTGCGCCGGCTCTCCGTGGCGACATCCCGGTCCAGCAGGCCAAGGGCGGCCAGATCGGCGAGCAGGGCGCCATGGCGTTCCGGGGTGACGCCGCGCAATTGCAGGTTGGCGCGGGCGGAAAGATCGATTTCGCCATTGCCCCGGGCTTCGGCGGCAAGGGCGATCCCGATCGCCTGCGCAGGCGTCAGGCGGCTCAGGGGCACGC
>JAQVKV010000243.1 GCA_028694545.1 Zavarzinia sp.
AGGCAGCCGAGTCGACATAAGGCGACTGGTTTACCCGGCTCTCCAGCGCGGCGATCCGTTCCGGAGTCAACGGGTGGGTATAGACGTAAGGATTGAGGTCCGAGCGGATGCGCAGGGCGTCGCGCTCGATGATGGTGAGGAATTCGGGCAGACCGCGCGAGGTGACATGCAGCTTGTCGAGGAAGGTGACGGCCGCCTGGTCCGCCGCCGACTCCTGGGTCCGCGAATATTTAAGGAAGCTGCGCTGGGCGACCTGCGATCCGCCCATCATGATGGCGGCGCCGGCATCGCCGCCACCGCCGATGATGGCGATGGCGCCGAGCACGGTGGCGATGATCTGCTGGATCGAGGCATTGCGCAGGGCTTCGGTACTGCGCACCAGATGGCCGCCGGCCATATGGCCGGATTCATGGGCAATGACGCCCATCAACTGTTCCGGCGTGGTGACGGCGCGCAGCAGGCCGGTATTCAGGAACAGGTTCTGTCCGCCAGCGACGAAGGCGTTCAGCGTCGCGTCCTGGATCAGGATCACGCGTACGGCCGACTCGTCGAGCCCGGCGGCCCGGAAGATCGGCGTCGCCATGGCGCGGATATAGGCTTCAGTCTCGGCATCGCGAATGAGGTTCAGCGACCGCCCTTGAGCCGAGGCGGACAGGGGCCAGAGCATGGTCGCCGCCATGACCATGGCGAGGAAAAGATGGAAACAGGCGGCAGTGCCGACGGTCGGGAGAAGGCGGCGTCGTTTGCTTTCAAATAGGGCAGACATCGACGTCAAAATGAATTTCTCCGAATAGGCCGCCCAGCCCCCGCGCGCAGGCTAGCACAAAGAAAATGGGCGGCACATGGGCCAATTCAATGGCCGGCGCCGCCCTTTCTCATGTCCTGTGCCGGAGACCTGACCGCCTCAGGAATCGAAGCGGCGCTGCCACCAGCCCCGGCGCGGCGCGGCGCGCGGCGCATCAGGCGCCGCCGCTTCGCCGGAAACGATGGTCTCTACCGGCTTGTCGACAGGTTGTTCCGCCGCCGCCGGTGCCTGGCCGATGCTGACGGCCTCCGCCGCCGGGGGCTCGGTCGCGCCCTCGACCTCCGGGCTCGCGGTTTCGGGGAAGGTCTCGGGGGCTTCGGCGACGATCGGCGCCGGCGCTTCCGGAACTGGCTCCACCGCTGCCTCGGTCTCGATGGGGGCCGGGGTCTCGGGGGGCTCCATGTCGACCGGCTCCGTCGGTGCGACTTCGGCTGGCGCATCCTCGGTAACAACGGGCAAGGCCACGACCTCGGCCGGCGCATCCGTTTCGGCGGTTTCGCCATGGGCGGCGCTCAGGGCCGCTTCGATGGCGTCGGCGGCACTGGCCATGCTGTTGTCGACGACCTCGACCGGGATCACGGTCACCGTGGGTTCGGCGCCATCACCTGCCTCGCCCTCGGTCTCGGAATCCTCGCCGGCCGTGGCGTCCTCGCCCTCGGCCCGACGGCGGCGACCGCCCCGGCGACCACGGCGCCGGCGCCGGCGCTGGCCATCGTCGCCATCCGGGTTTTCGCCGTTTTCGCCACCTTCGGCGTCGGCATCCGTGTCGGCGCCTTCGTCCGTCTCGGCCTTGGCTTCCGTCTCGGCTTCGGCGTCAGCCTCACCCTCACCCTCGACATCCGACTCTTCGCCCGAGGCGTCGGTGCCGTCCTTGTCCTTGCGACGGCGGCGGCGGCGGCGGCGGCGGCGCTTGTCGCCATCGCCATTGTCGCCCTCGGCAGTGCCTTCGCCTTCTGCTTCCGCTTCCGCTTCGGTCTCTTCGACGTCCTCGACTTCCTCCTCGGCCACGTCCTCTTCCTCGAGGTCGGGCATGGGGAAGGTGCCGGAGCGGACGGCCTGCACGGCTTCCGGCACCGGGGTGCTGCGGTTGGCGAGGCGCTCGATACGGAATTCCGGTGCGATCAGGGTCTCGTCGATCTCGACGTAGATCTTGAAGTCGTAGCGCTCCTCGAGGGAACGCAAGGCATCACGCTTGTGGTTGAAGATGTAGAGGGCGATCGCCTCCGGCACCTTGACCGCGATCTTGGAGGCGCGCTCGCGCATGCCCTCGTCCTCGATGCCGCGCAGGACATGCAGCGCGGTCGATTCCGTCGAACGTACGAGGCCGATGCCCCGGCAATGCGGACAGGTGACGGTGGAGGCTTCGAGCAAGGACGGCCGCAGGCGCTGGCGCGACATCTCCAGCAGGCCGAAGGGCGAGATCCGGCCGATCTGGATGCGGGCGCGGTCCGACTTCAGGCAATCCTTCATCCTGCGTTCGACCGAGCGGGCGTTGCGCTGGTCTTCCATGTCGATGAAGTCGATGACGACGAGGCCGGCGAGATCGCGCAGGCGCAGCTGGCGGGCGATTTCTTCCGCCGCCTCGAGGTTGGTCTTGGTCGCCGTTTCCTCGATGTTGTGCTCGCGCGTGGCTCGCCCTGAGTTCACGTCGATCGAGACCAGCGCCTCGGTCGGGTTGATGACGATGTAGCCGCCCGAGCGCAGGTGCACGGTCGGATTGAACATCTGGTCGAGCTGGTTCTCGATCTGGGCGCGGTGGAACAGGGGCACGCGATCACGGTAGAGCTGAACGTTCTTGGCGTGGCTCGGGATCAGCATGCGCATGAAATCCTTGGCCTGACGGTAGCCGTCCTCGCCATCGACCAGGATTTCCTCGATGTCCTTGGAATAGAGATCGCGGATCGCGCGCTTGATCAGGTTGCCTTCCTCGTAGACGAGGGCAGGGGCCGCCGACTTCAGCGTGAGTTCACGCACCGAGTCCCACATGCGTAGCAGATATTCGTAGTCGCGCTTGATCTCGGGCTTCGAGCGGTTGAGGCCCGCCGTGCGCATGATCACGCTCATGCCCTTCGGCACCTCGAGCTCCGAGGTGATGGACTTCAGGCGCTTGCGGTCGGCCGGGTTCTGGATCTTGCGCGAAATGCCGCCGCCACGCGGGGAATTCGGCATCAGCACGCAATAGCGTCCGGCGAGCGAGAGATAGGTGGTGAGGGCGGCGCCCTTGTTGCCGCGCTCTTCCTTCACGACCTGCACCAGCATGATCTGCCGGCGCTTGATCACTTCCTGGATCTTGTAGGAGCGGCGCGGGCGGAAGCGAGGGCGGGCCTGAACCTCGCTCGGGCTCTCGTCGACGATTTCCTCGGTCTCGATGATCGGCATCGGATCGACAGGGGCCTTGGCGACCGCGGCGACCAGGGCGGCGACTTCCATCGCGACAGAGTCCGTGGCCGGGGCTTCAGCCTCTTCCGCAGCGGTTGCGGCAGGCGCGGGTTCGACCGGCGTGGCTTGGGTCTCGGCGACGGGAGCCGCTTCGATCACGGGCTCGGCCTCGTCGACGGGGGCCGTCTCGGCCATGGGTTCGGGCGCGGGCGTCTCGATCACGGGCGCTTCGGCTTCGGCGACGGCCGGCGCAACGGCTTCCTCGGCGGCGGCCTCGGCCGCTTCCGCGACGGGCGCGTCGGTGCTCACAGGTGCCTCGGCCTCGACCGGCGCGGCTTCCCGCACGGGCGCATCGACCGGCTTCTCGGCCTCGGCGGGTTCGCCTTCAAGCACGGGATCGTTGAACTCGGTGTCCGCGGCCATACGCGGATCGTCGCCGTCCTCACCGTTTTCTTCCGCGTCGCCTTCGCCGACGACTTCGGTCGCTGTGTCGACCTCGACCTCCTCGATCAGGCCACTGCTGTCTTCTTCATCGCCCTCGTCGGCTGCGCCGGCGTTTTCGATGACAGCCTCGAGGTCGCCGTCGATCTCGTCATCGTCGTCGTCATCCTCCGCGTGGGCGGCGGCTTCTTCCTCGATCAGCGCCTGCCGGTCGGCGACGGGGATCTGATAATAGTCCGGATGGATTTCGCTGAAGGCCAGGAAGCCGTGGCGATTGCCGCCATATTCGACGAAGGCCGCCTGGAGCGAGGGCTCCACGCGGGTGACCTTGGCGAGATAGATATTGCCCTTGAGCTGCTTCTTGTTCGCGGACTCGAAATCGAATTCTTCAAGCCGGTTGCCGCGCACCACGACGACCCGGGTTTCTTCCGGGTGCGTGGCGTCGATGAGCATGCGGGTTGCCATCAGGTGACTCTCCTCGGCCCCGGGCGAGCGGCGGTCTGGCCGCTGGTTCATGCCGCAGGGTCGGTTGGGCACAGACAGAAGCGCGCGGCGTCGCCCCCGGGATCCGCGCGACAGGCGCGGAAACGGGCGTGGAGCGCGAAGGGAAGCAGCCACCGATGAACAATCGGCGAGCACGCACTGCGCCTAGACCGGAAACCCCGACGGCAACAGCACGACCGGCGGTAAGGCCGGGGCAGCTTGCTTCAATCGGGGTGGACAAATGGTCTGGCGACACGGGCGGGAACTTGTCTCTGTGCGGGGTGAAATTTCGGGATTGAAAGAGCGCTGTCGCAAAGGCCCCCGTTGCCGCCGTTTCTCGACCCTCGGCGAACCGGCTCCCCGGACTTTCCCAGCCCCAGGGCGCTTTCGCGGTCGATGGACGGCGGGCCTCCGTCGCCCGTTCGATCGGATGATTGACGGACCCTGCGCAAGCAGTGACGGGCAATGCTGAATCGAATGGCGGATTTCGGCTGGTGCCTTTAATCGCGGTCGCAACAATATGACGGCGGAAACATTCCGGCAACGGTTAATAGTACGCTCCGGGCCTCGTGAAGCCGCTTATCCGCGACATCGGGCGGCATTATGATCCGCGGGCGGACCCGCCAGGCGATCGTCGCCCGTTGCGGCAGCCGCCGTGTCGAGGTGTGTCTTGGCCACGGTTCTCCTGCTCGTCGCGTCGAACATCTTCATGACCTTTGCCTGGTATGGCCATCTGAAGTTCACCGATCAACCGCTCTGGCGTGTCGTCCTGGTCAGCTGGGGCATCGCCTTTTTCGAGTATTGCCTGATGGTGCCGGCCAACCGGCTCGGCTATGGCCAGTTCTCGGCCGTCCAGCTGAAGACGATCCAGGAGGTGGTGACCCTGCTCGTCTTCGCCGGCTTCTCCGTGCTCTACCTGGGTGAGGTGCCACGCTGGAACCATCTGGCGGCCTTCGCCTGTCTCGTGGGCGCCGTGTTCTTCATGTTTCAGCGCTGAACAGGGGGCGGGCGGTGATGCAGACATGCCACAGCCCTGCCATATTCACCGCTCAAGGTCCCCATCGTTATTCAATGGGATATAAGACGGCGCTGGCGGATCCATGCAACGGCGATACATGCGCTTTCTCGGTCT
>JAQVKV010000244.1 GCA_028694545.1 Zavarzinia sp.
GCCCATTGGCTGGGCGGCACCTACGACAGCCGCCTGCGCCGCGAGGCGGGCGCCTGGCGCTTCTGTCACGTCACCCTTTCGCTTTCCCTGATCAGCCCGCACGCCGACGGCTTCATCACGGTCTGACACCATTCGAGGAACCCATTCCATGCGCAAGATTGCCATCATCGGCGGCGGCCAGGCCGGCCTGCTGCTCGGCTTCGGCCTGATCGACAAGGGTTACGACGTTACCATCTATTCCGACCGCACGGCGGAACAGGTGCTGCACAGCCGCCTGCCCTCCACCACCTTCATGTTCGAGAATTCCCTGCAGGTCGAACGGGCGCTGGGCCTCAATTTCTGGGAAGAGCTGGCCCCCTATGCGGAAGGCATCCATGTCGACTTCCGCGCGCCGAACGGCACGGTCGGCCTGACCGTGCAGGGCCGCCTGCATGACAATCACGGCCAAGCCGTCGACATGCGCACCAAGTTCCATCGCTGGATGGACGAATTCGTCCGCCGGGGCGGCCGTCTGGAGATCAAGTCGGTCAGCCTCGCCGATCTCGACGACATTTCGGCCGCGCATGACCTCACCATCGTCGCCGCCGGCAAGGGCGCCATCGCCGCCCTGTTCGAGCGCGACGACGAGAAATCGGTGCACGCCGTGCCGCCGCGCAATCTGGCCGCCATCCTCGTCACCGGCTCGAACCTGACCGGCGCCCGGCCGTGGCGCGACATTCCCTTCCGCCCCATGCGCTTCAACTTCATCGCGGGTGCGGGCGAATATTTCTCCCTGCCCTATTACACCCACGCCAAGGGCGAATGCCGCAGCTTCCTGTTCGAGGCGATTCCCGGCGGCCCGATGGACATCTTCGGCGACGTGAAGGATGGCGACGACATGATCGCCCGCATCCGCCAGGCGGTCACCACCCTGACCCCGGACGAGGCGGAACATGTCCCCGACGACATGGAGATCACCGACGCCAACGCCTGGCTGAAGGGCAGCTTCACCCCCGTCATCCGCAAGGCCGTGGGTACGCTGCCCTCCGGGCGGCTGGTCTTCGGCATCGGCGACGCGGTCGTGCTGAACGATCCGATCGCGGGACAAGGCGCCAACAATGCGACGCGCATGGTCTCGGCCTATCTCGACGCGATCCTCGCCCGGGGCGATCGGCCCTTCACCCGCGACTGGATGGAGGAACTCTATACCGGATTCTGGGAGAAATCGGGCCAATACACCACGGGCTTCACCAACGGCCTTCTGGTGCCGCCGCCGCCCGCGATCCTCGAGATCCTGGGCGCCGCCTCGAAGTTCCCGGCGATCGCCGATGATTTCGTCGGCAACTTCAACGATCCCAGCCGCTTCTGGCCCGCGATCACCAGCGTGGACGCGGCCAAGGCCTATATCGCCTCGCGGGTGGGCCATGTCGCCTGAGGCGGCCGGCGCGGTGGCGGCGGTCGATCCCCGGGATTTCCGCCGTTCCCTCGGCCTCTATGCGACCGGGGTCGCCGTGGTCACCACCACGGCCCCCGGGGGCGGGAACGTCGGCCTCACCATCAATTCCTTCGCCTCGGTCTCCCTCGATCCGCCGCTGATCCTGTGGAGCCTGGCCAAGACCTCGCCCCGCCTCGGGCTGTTCGCGACGGCCGAGCATTTCGCCGTGAACATCCTGGCGAAGGCGCAGGAAGACATCTGCACGCGTTTTGCCCGCCCGGGCGAGGATCGTTTCGCCGGGCTCGACACCGCCCCCGGCATCGGCGGCGTGCCGCTGATCCCGGACTGCCTCGCCCATCTCGAATGCGCGCGGGAACAGGTGATCGAGGGCGGCGACCACCTGATCCTCATCGGCCGGGTGCTGCGCCACCGCCGCACCGACGGGCAGGACGCCCTGGTGTTCTGCAACGGCGTCTTCACCGGCATTCCGACGGAGAAACATTGACATGAAGCAGGATCTGACCGGCAAGGCCGCCATCGTCACCGGCGGCGCGACCCTGATCGGGGCGGCAGTGGCCGCCGCCCTGGTCAGGGCCGGTGCGAAGGTGACGATCGCCGACATCGACGTGGGCGGTGGCGAAAGGGTCGCCGCCGAAATCGGCCCGGATTGCCGTTTCATGCCGACCGACATCCGGGACGATGGCGCGATCGCGGCCTGCGTAACCGGCACGGTGGCCGCCTTCGGCCGGCTCGACCTGCTGGTCAATCTTGCCGCCTGCTACATCGACAAGGGGCCCGCCTCACCCCGGCAGGACTGGCACGATGCCTTCGACGTCAACGTCTTTGGCGGGGTCATGATGCTGCGCGCCTGCCGGCCGCATCTGGCGGCGGCGGGCGGTGGCGCCGTCGTCAACGTCACCTCCGTCTCGGGTCGGGTGGCCCAGGGCGGACGCTGGCTCTACCCCGCGACCAAGGCAACGATCGAACAACTGACCCGGAACGAGGCTTTCGATCTCGCCGCCGAGGGCACGCGCGTGAACGCGGTCTGCCTCGGCTGGACGTGGTCGGCGCCCATCGCCGGCCTGTCCGGCGGCGACCGGGCCAAGGCGGACCGTATCGCCGGCGCCTTCCACCTGACCGGCCGGGTGGGCGATCCGGCGGAAGTCGCGGCTGCCGTCGCCTTCCTGCTTTCCCCCGCCGCCTCGCTGATCACGGGCACCACGCTCGCGGTCGACGGCGGTTATCTGGCGCTTGGCCCCGAGGGGCGCGGCAATCCGATGGAGGCTTTCGCATGAGTGACGGCGGCGTGATCGCTTCGGAAACCCTTCTCTGCGCCCAGTCGGACGTGCCGGAGGGTGGTGCCGTGAAGATCGAGCTGGCGGGCCGACCGCCGCTCGCCATCTTCAACATCAAGGGCACATTCTTCGTCACCGACGATACCTGCACCCATGGCGAAGCCTCCCTGTCCGAGGGCGAGATCGACACGGACGAATGCGTGGTCGAATGCCCCTGGCATTCCGGCGCCTTCGAGCTTTCGACGGGCAAGCCCTGTGGCGCGCCCTGCACCATCGCGCTTCGCATCCACCGCTTCGCCCTGCACGACGGCGGCATCTATCTGCTGGATTGAATCATGAACCGGATCGAGATCGTCGACGGCGCGGGCTTCTCCTGCGCCGAGGGAGACACGCTGCTGCGCGCTGGCTTGCGTGCCGGCCTCGGCCTGCCCTATGAATGCAACGCGGGCGGTTGCGGCACCTGCAAGGTCGAACTGATCGAGGGCGCTGTTGAGAGCCGCTGGCCCGAGGCCCCGGGCCTTTCCGACCGCGACCGGCGGAAAGGCAGGGTCCTGGCGTGCCAGTCCCTGCCCACGGGCGATTGCCGCCTGCGCCTGCGTCTCGATCCCGCCTGTATCCCCGAAATCCGGCCGGAGCGCCGCAAGGCCCGGCTGACCGGCATGGCCGACATCACGCGCGACATCCGCGAATTCCGCTTCGCGGCGGAAGGGCCCGCCCGCTTTCGCCCCGGACAATACGCCATGCTGTCCCTGCCCGACGGCACGGAGCGCGCCTATTCCCTGTCCAATATCGCAAACGCCGACGGCGCCTCGCATTTTCAGATCCGCCGCGTGCCCGACGGCCGCATGACGGAGCGGCTATTCGACGCCGCGCCAACCGAAATCATGCTGGACGGCCCCTATGGCCTTGCCCACCTGCAACCGGGCGCGCGGGACGTGGTATGCATCGCCGGCGGTTCCGGTCTTGCTCCCATGGTCTCGATCGCGCGCGGCATCGCCGCCGATCCGGCCGATGCGCGCCGTGTCCATTTCTTCCATGGCGGACGCACCTCCGCCGACCTGCCGGGTGAAGGCTGGGCGCGGACGCTTACCGGCCTCGGCGATCGCCTCGCCTATCATGCCGCCGTCTCGGACGAGTCGGTGCCGGGCCTTGCCCAGGGCTTCGTCCACGAAGTGCTGGCCGCCTGGATGGGTGATCGTTTCGACAATTACGACTATTACTGCGCCGGCCCACCGCCCATGATACAGGCGCTCGAAACCCTGCTGGTCGCGACCAAGGGCCTGCCCGCCGGGCGCGTCCGCTTCGATCGCTTCTTCTGAGGCCGGGCCTCAGGGCTGGACCTGGACGCAGAAGGTCACATCCCCCGTGCCACCGGGGCCGAGCCCGTCGTTGGGCGGTGCGCCATCCGCGAAGACCCAGCGGATCTGCCCAGCCAGACCAGTGGCAGGCGCCGTGCCGGCCCCGGCACTCGGGGTGGCACAGGTCAGGCCCGCCGGCGTAATGCCGCAGGCGGCGGAAACGAAGTTGGTGAAGGCCGGCGTCGTATCCTTGATCTCGAGGCTGTGCATGCGCTCGGCCGAATTATTCACATATTGGATCTGGTACTGCAGATAGCTCTCGGGCGGGGCCTGATTGCTGACGCTCCAGTCCCCGGCGGGGGAAGCGAGCGCGTTGCAGGCGGCATCGACCCGGCGTACCCGCTTGGTCAGGGCCAGCGCGCTGTCCTCGCCCACGGTGGTCCGGTCCATGCGGCTGTAGGTGCCGGACAGGGCGGGTGCGGCGTTGCTGGAGGTGAAGCTGGCGGTCAGGGTCGAGACGCGCAAGTCGCCGTCCTGGGCGTTCGGGGGCACGAAGACCTTGGTCACCAGACAGAGGGTCTGGCCGGCGACCACCGCCGTCAGATCAGCGGGAGCAAGCGCCGTATCGCCGCCGTCGATCTGGCCATTGCAGGCCGTCCACCGGAACCCGACCAACCCACTCCCGGAACACGGAATTCCACATCTCGGGATTGAGTCCAATTATTCTGAATAAAGGTCTCCGAGAACAAAAAAAAGGCAACACTCATACGTGGTTAATAATTTCGATGCTCGCCGAAATATTGAAAGATCGAACGGTCTCCGCCCGACCCGACCACGGAATGAAGCCATTTCCCGCCCCTCGGACAGCCTTCGGCCAAGGACGGAAGAAATCGGAGAGTCCTTCCGAACTCTCCCTTCGCCTGAAGCGAAGACAGACCGCTCATCCGGCGACAGGATCCCGGTCCCGTCGATGTTCCCGCTGCGGATGCCCCATGCCGTCGAGTGTGGAACGGTCGCGCGGCAGACTTGCGTCGCCGCGCCCGCGGGATCGCCCTGCGCCGCGAAAGCAGATCGATGATCGGATAATCATGGTCGCCAGCCACGCCGGAAGCACGCATGCGCGCCCGGCGCCAATGTCGCGCCAGGTTGGTGATGCCGCGGGCCGCAATGGATATGCCCCCGCTGGCGGCCTCACCTTCAGAGGCTTTGCGCAGCCCCCGACCG
>JAQVKV010000245.1 GCA_028694545.1 Zavarzinia sp.
CTGGGCGGGCTGGACGCCGTGGTCTTCACCGCCGGCATCGGAGAGAACGCGGCACCGATTCGCGCCCGAGTCCTCGAAGGGCTGGCCTTCATGGGGGCCCATCTGGACGTTGCGGCCAATGAAGCGGGCGGCCCCCGCATCACCACGACCGACAGCCGCCTCGCCGCCTATGTCGTTCCCACGGACGAGGAGGCGGTGATCGTGCAGGAGACGGTCGCGCTGCTCGCCTGATCCGGCGTCAAACCCCCAGAAGGCGGCGGAGTTCCGCCGCCTGACGGTTGCGGGCCGTCTCGTCCGCATAGGGCTGGCGCGGCGAATGCCCCCATACCGGACCCGGCCAGGCCGGGTCGCCCTCATGCCGGGCGATGACGTGGACGTGCAGCTGGCGAACGATATTTCCCAGGGCGCCGACGTTGATTTTTGTTCCCAGACTTGCAATGGCGCTGCAACTTTGGCGCAATTCTTCCCAGAGCACCGGGGTCTCGTCCGCCGCAAGGTCGGTGAGTTCGACCAGGTGGGGACGGCGCGGCACGAGGATGAGCCAGGGATAGCGGCACTCGTCCATCATCAGTACGCGCGACAGGGGAAGGTCACCCAGGGTGACCGTGTCGTGTGCGAGCTGAGGATCCAGTGCGAAAGTGTAGGGCGTGGAGGGCATGGGGGAGTTGATACCATGGTTGTTCGGGATCGGAAATCGGACGCTGGCGTCGGCTTCCGTGTGCCGGTTATTGTTCGTGTAACATGATTGCCATCCGCACGCTGGACGCGGCCGAAAGCTGGGCCGCCATTCCCGCCCTGGCCGACCTTCTGGTCGAAGCCGTGGACGCCGGGGCTTCCGTTTCCTTCATGGCTCCCCTCGATTTTGGCGATGCGGTCGCCTTCTGGACCGAGATCGCGGGCAGTGTCGCCGCCGGCAAGCGCATCCTCATCGTCGCGGAACAGGCGAACCGCCTCGTCGGTACCGTGCTTGTCGATCTGGTGCCGGTTCCGAACCAGAACCACCGGGCGGAGATCGGCAAGCTGATCGTCGCTCTCGAAGTGCGGCGGCACGGTGTCGGCAAGCGCCTGATGGTGGCAGCCGAAAAGGCCGCCACCGCCGCCGGCCGTACTTTACTGACCCTCGACACGCGGGCGGGCGACAAGCCGGAGAAACTTTACCGTTCCATGGGCTGGACTGAATTCGGCCGGGTCCCGCGTTATGCCCGGGCATCCAATGGCACGCTCGAGGAGACGGTGTTCTTCTACAAGGAACTGGCGGTCGCCTCGGACATGGCGGCGGAGTAGGGGCCATGCATCCGAACCGGATCCTGATCGGCCGGCAGGGCGGGCGACGTGATCTCGCCACCCCGGCGCTGGTCCTCGATCTTCCGGCCTTCGAGCATAATCTGGCCTGCATGGTCAGGGCGGCAAGGGCGGCGGGCCTGTCACTCCGGCCCCACGCCAAGACCCACAAGTGCAAGGCGATCGCGGCGCGCCAGATCGCGGCCGGTGCCGTCGGCATCTGTGTCGCCAAGCTCGGCGAGGCGGAGGCGCTGGCGGATACCCCCGGTCTTGAAAGCCTGCTGATCACGTCTCCCGTGCTCGGGGCGCTGGCGCCGGACCGGCTGGCGGCGCTTGCCGGGCGCCTGCGGGAATTGCTGGTGGTTGTCGACTCGGCGCCGGGGCTTGCCTTGCTGGCCGAGGCGGCGGCGCGGGCGGGACGGGAGATCGGCGTGGTGGTCGACATCGATCCCGGCATTCACCGCACGGGGGTTCCCGATGCCGCAACGGCGATTGCCCTGGCGCGGGCCGTCGCGGCGACGCCGTCGCTGCGCTTCGCCGGGTTGCAATGCTACGCGGGCCATGCCCAGCATATCGAGGATTTCGCCGTCCGCCGCGAGATCGCGCAGATGGCGCTCGCCCCCATGGCCGAGGCGGCGGCGGGCTTGCGGGCGCTCGGCCTCGAACCCCGGCTGATGACCGGTGGCGGGACCGGTACCTCGGCGATCGAAGGGGGGCTGTCCGTCCTGAACGAATTGCAGGCCGGCTCCTATGTCTTCATGGATGTCGAATATGGCGCCGTCGCCCTGTCGCCCGAGGGGGCGGGGCCGTTCCGCCCGGCGCTCTTCGTCGATGCGCGGGTGATCAGCGCCAATACGACCGATTTCGTCACGATCGACGCGGGCTTCAAGGCTTTCGCCACCGACGGACCGAAGCCGGTGCCGGCCTCGGGCGCCGAATTCGCCTTCATGGGCGACGAGCATGGCGCCGTCTTCGCGCCGCTGGCGCTGGGCGAGACCCTGAGCCTGCAGGTGCCCCATTGCGACCCCACCGTGAACCTGTACGACGTCATCCATGTCGTCGACGGGGACGCGCTGGTCGACCTCTGGCCGGTCGACGCCAGGGGGCTCGGTTACTGAGGACGCGCTCGTCGCCGACGGCGGCGGCGCAGCACGATCTCGGCCCAGACCATGGCGGCGAAGGCGACGATCAGCGGCAGCAGGTAGTAGATCACCCGGAACAGGATCAGGGAGCCGAGCAGGGCTGGCCCCGCGTCGATGCCGAGCCCGGAGATCAGCGTCGCCTCGAAGACGCCAATGCCGCCTGGCGTATGCGAAATGATGCCGAGGGTCAGCGC
Organism: Zavarzinia sp.; assembly: GCA_028694545.1. Taxonomy (GTDB): domain Bacteria; phylum Pseudomonadota; class Alphaproteobacteria; order Zavarziniales; family Zavarziniaceae; genus Zavarzinia. Next base: position 2,618 of record JAQVKV010000245.1, read on the forward strand.
GCTGGCGAAGACCACGGCGAAAGTGCCGATGGCCGGCTGTGCCGCCTCGGGCAGCAGGACGTAGAGGGCAGCGCCGGCACCGAGAAAATCGAAGGCCCCGGCGGCGAGCTGGGCCAGCGCGGTATGGCGGTCCGGCAGGTCGAGATGCCAGTTGAACAGGGTCAGCGTCCGTTCCCCGGAAGAGACCCAGGCGATCAGGCTGGCGATGATGCCGAGGATGGCGAAGCCGATCAGCCGGGCGACGGCGGGCGGCAGGCCCAGGCTGTCGGCAATGCTGTGCGGCTCGATCACCACGAAGACCCCCATGACAAGGGCGCAGCCGAGCCAGAAGGCGGCCCAGCTCATGGTGACCACCCGGGTGATGTCGGCAACCCGCAGGCCCGACGCCGAATAGATCCGGTAGCGTACGGAAACCCCCGTCATGACCGGAAAGCCGAGCGCATTGGAAAAGGCATAGCCCGCCGCCCCGGCGAAGGCGGCCGTGCGCATGGGCACGGGATCGCGCACGGAAGCCCGCACGGCCAGCATGTCATAGGCGGCAAGCGCGCCGAAACTGAGCACGGTGAACAGGATCGACAGCAGGATGGCGCTGTTCGGCGTCGCCACGATCGCGGCGCGCACATCCTCGAAACGGATTTCCCGGGCGGTCCGCTGCAGCACGATGAAGGCGATGGCAAGCAGGACGACGATCACCACGGGGCCGAGCAGGCGGCGCCACAGCGGGCGCGGGCGCCGGCTACGGCTGGCGCTGGTCTCGAGCATTGGCGATATCTTCCATGAGTTCGAGCTGGACCTGCTGGATCTCGGCCAGCCTTTCCCACTGGCGCATCAGCAGGTGGTCCATCTTTTCGTGAAGGTGACGGATTTCAAGTTCCGCCTTCAGGTTTACCCGGTAGTCGTTCTCCGACCGGGCACGGTCCTTCTCCTCCTGCCGGCGCTGGCTCATCATGATGAAGGGCGCCTGCACGGCGGCCAGCGACGACAGCACGAGATTGAGCAGGATGAAGGGATAAGGGTCGAACTGGTCGGAAACGGCAACCATCAGGTTGAACACCATCCAGACCAGGAGCACGACCGAGAAGGAGAGGATGAAGGCCCAGCTGCCGCCGAAGCCGGCCACCTTGTCGGCGATGCGGTCGCCAAGCCCGCGCGCCTCGTCGAAACTCGCCTCGACGTCCCGCGTCAGGGTCTCGCCCGCCGCCATGCTGTTCAGCACGCTGCGGTCGAGCGTGCTCAGTTCGCCCTTCTCGCGCAGCAGCAGGTCCTCGACGTAATGGTGGCGGGCCAGCGCCAGATCGTCGAGGCAGATCCGGCCGGTGCGCTGCCAGTCCGGATGCTCGCGCTCGATGATCGGCACGAGCTGCGGACGGACCACGGTGCAGGCGACCAGCCGGTGCGGCGGCAGATGCCTGCCGCAGATGCCACATTGGTCGAGCGCGTCGTCGTCGGAAGTCATGCGGATCGTTTCACCGGTTCAGCGGGGCGGGCGCGCCGTCATCGTCCGGGGCGGCCACCATCGCGCCCATGGTCGACAGGCGATAACCGACGGAATCCCGGGTGACAAGGCCCAAGGCTTCCAACTTTCGCAGGCTCTGACGGATTTCCGGCCCCGAAGTGCCCAGGGCGGCGGCCATGTCGGCGGGACCGGTTCCGGGCCGGGCGGCAACAAGACGCAGCATCGCCCGCGTCCATGGCTGCCCGCCGGCCCGGTCATGCCGGTCGAGGCGGCGCTCCAGCGCCTTGCGCGTCGCCGCCGGATCGGCCCCTTCGGCGAGGCGCAGCCGGGCCCGGTGCACGGGTGGCCCGGACAGGCCGAGTGCGCCCAGCAGGGCGGCGCGATCGGGATGGCCGGCGGCCCTCGCTTCGTCTTCCGTGATGCTCTCGGGCTCGACCACGTCAATCGCCTCGACCGTGATCGTGCCGACGGCGGTCTTCATGGCGCCGAGACGCAGCGCGGGCGTGCGCCAGCGGGCGAAGACAAGACCTTCCCGCCCGGCGGCGACGGCATCCAGCAATTTCTGTTTCAGCAACATGGGGCGATTCCGCTGTTTATGCCCTTCTCATAGCAGATTACCGGCGCCATCGGTTGAACGGCGGGCGCGGCGCGGCTAGTCTCCGCCGCGACTGTGGGGGGCGGCGACGCCCCGGACCCGAGGAATTTTCACGTGCGTTATATCTCCACCCGCGGCGCCGCGCCCGCGCTCGATTTCGAGGGTGTCCTGCTTGCCGGCCTCGCCCGGGACGGTGGCCTCTATGTGCCCGAGAGCTGGCCCGCCATAGGCGACAAGCTGGCCGGCTGGCGCGGCCTGTCCTATCAGGCGATCGCCTTCGAGATGCTGGCGCCCTTCGTCGGCGACAGCCTGTCGGCGGCGACGCTGGGAGATCTGATCGATGGCGCCTATGGCAGCTTCGATCACGCCGCCGTCTGCCCCCTGGTGCAGGTCGGCCCGAATGATTTCCTGCTGGAGCTGTTCCACGGCCCGACCCTGGCCTTCAAGGACGTCGCCATGCAGTTGCTGGGGCGCCTATTCAACACGGTGCTGACCCGCCGGGGCGAGAAGGTGACCGTACTGGGCGCTACCTCCGGCGATACCGGTTCCGCCGCGATC
>JAQVKV010000246.1 GCA_028694545.1 Zavarzinia sp.
AAGGCTCGCTCTACGGCGTGGTTCAGGCGACGAATGATCGCTGGATCGCCTTCGGCATGCTCGGCCACGTCTTCACGACCGACGATTTCGGCGACAGCTGTACCGAGGTGAAGCCTGGGATCGAGACCTCCCTGTTCGGCGGCCTGAAGCTCGCCGACGGCCGCGTCGTCCTCTACGGCCAGGGCAATACGATCCTTGTATCCACGAATGCGGGCAACAGCTTCCGGATCGAGCGCGAGGGCGGACGCGAAAGCCTGATCACCGCCCTCGAACTGGCGCCCGATCGTCTCCTGTTCGGTGGGGAGAAGGGCATTTCTGAAGTCACGCTGGGCCGGCCGGTCGCGGCGCTCGTCGGGGGGCAATGATCATGTCGGTGTCGAAAAGCCATCACGGCGACGGGTTCGCCCGCCGGGCGGTCGAAGCGACCTCGAACGTCCTGCTGCGCCTTCGCTTCGTGGTGCTGGCGCTCGCGGTGCTGATCACCGGCTTCCTCGGCTACGAGGCGCGGAACATCCAGCTTGACCCCGGCTTCGCCAAGCTGATCCCGATCCACCACCCCTTCATGCAGGCCTTCGCCAAATACGCCTTCATCTTCCCCGGCCATAACCGGGTGGTGCTGAACATGCACTGGAAGGGCGAGGGCGACATGTACAACAAGGAATTTATGACGGAGATGGAGAAGCTCTCCAACGACGTCTTCTTCCTGCCCAACGTCGACCGTACGCGCGTAACCTCCCTGTTCTCGCCCTCGGTGCGCTACACCAAGGTGACCGAGGAAGGCTTCATCGGCGCGCCCATCATCCCCGAGACCTTCACCAAGACCGACGATGAACTGGCCCAGGTGCGCCGCAACGTCGAGGACGCGGGCATCATCGGCCGCCTGGTCGGCAACGACGGCCGCGACGCCATGATCATGTTCGAGATTCAGGAGAACGTGAGCGGCGAGCGCATCCGCGTGAACTATTACGAACTCGCCCACAAGCTGGACGAGATGCGCGCCAAATACGAGAACGCGAACATCGAGGTGAACGTCATCGGCTTCGTGATGATCGTCGGCGCCATCGTCGACGGGCTTCTCGGCGTCATCGCCTTCTTCGGCATCTCCTTCCTGATCACGACGGTGCTGCTCTATCTCTATTGCCGGTCGTGGAAGCTTACCGGCCTGTCGCTCGTCGTCGCCCTGCTGCCGGTGGTCTGGCTCGGCGGGCTGCTGCCGATCGTCGGCGCGGGCATCGATCCGATCTCGATCCTCGTGCCCTTCCTCATCTTCTCGATCGGTGTCTCGCATGCCGTGCAGATGACGAATGCCTGGAAGCAGTCGGTCATTCGCGGCACGAGTTCGGTCGAGGCGTCGCGCCTCGCCTTCCAGGCCCTGTTCGTGCCCGGCGCGCTGGCGCTGATCACCAATGGCCTCGGCTTCCTCGTCATCATGCGCATCGAGATCGATATCGTGCGCGAGCTGGGCATGACGGCGTCCATGGGTGTGATGCTGATGATCGTCACCAACAAGATGATCCTGCCCGTGCTGCTCTCCCTGATCAAACTGGAGAAATCGGCGAAGAAGAACGCCCATTCGGTCGACGATGGCGTCGAGGTGCGGAAGTCGTGGTGGGCGCTGTCGGCGCTCGCGACGCGCCGGCCCGCGGCCATCGTCTATGTCGTCTGCGCCGGGTTGGCCGTGCTCTCGGCGGTCTATGCCCGCGACCTTAAGACCGGCGACGTCGGTCAGGGCGCGCCCGAATTGTGGCCGAGCGACCGCTACAATGTCGACAACGCGGCGATCCTGTCGCGCTACGATATCGGCACCGACATCCTGACCGTGATCGTCGAGACCGAGGGCTTCACCGAAGCCTGCCTGTCCCATGACGTGATGGCGGCGGTCGATCGCTTCGACCTCTTCGCGCGCGGCATCAACGGGGTGCAGTCGGTGCTTTCGGTGCCGGCCATCGGCAAGATGGTGATCGCCGGCATGAACGAGGGCAACCCGCGCTGGGCCGGCCTGCCGCGCACGGAGCGCGGGCTCGCCGTCGGCGGCTATGCCTATAATCCGGACATCGGCCTGAACACCGAAGGCTGCCAGGCGATGAAGGTCGACATCTTCCTGAAGAATCACGACGGCGCCCTTGTCGCCCATGTGATGGAGGAAGTGCAGAAATATCTCGCCACCGAGAATACGCCGAACGTCCGCTTCCTGCTGGCCTCGGGCAATGTCGGCGTCACCGCCGCCACCAACGAGGCGGTCGAGGAAGCGGAACTCGAGATGCTGCTCTCGATCTTCGGTGCGATCTCCCTGCTGTGCTTCCTGACTTTCCGCTCGTGGCAGGCGGTCATCTGCATCATCGTGCCGCTGACCATCGTCTCGATCTTCTGCAATGCCCTGATGGCCAATCTCGGCATCGGCCTCAAGGTCTCGACCCTGCCGGTCATCGCACTCGGCGTCGGTGTCGGTGTCGACTACGGCATCTACATCTACGAGCGCCTGATTCACGAGATGAAGCACGAGGGCCGGAACCTGCGCGACGCCTTCTATGAGGCGATGAAGCAGCGCGGCACCGCCGCCCTCTTCACCGCCATCACCATGTCCGTCGGCGTCTTCACCTGGGCCTTCTCCGCCCTGAAGTTCCAGGCCGACATGGGCATCCTGCTCTCCTTCATGTTCCTCGTGAACGTCTTCGGCGCCATCTTCCTCCTCCCCGCTCTCGCCGCATGGCTCCTGCCCGCGCGGGGCTTCGCGAGAAAAGCCGAGCAAGAGGATGCCACGGTCGATGTGGCGGTTGCCTCGGGCCGCTGAAGACACGCGAGAGTATTGACGGCAAGGGGCGCCACCAGCGCCCCTTGCTGTTTGGTGATCCGCAAAAAACTACCAGATCCCAATGACTTAAAGCATAAGCCGCGATCTAGTCTGTACGGACCATGCACGGTTCCGACAACGGCGCGAAGGTGCTGTCAAGTCGGCCGAAACCGGCATCATCGGAGGAACAAGCGTGAGCGAGCAGACCCCCATCCCCGTCGGTAAGTATCTCGACCTCGGAGACGGTCGCCGCCTGCATTACCACGAGGTGGGCACGCCCTCGGCCGACAGGCCGACCATCCTGTGCCTGCACGGTTCCGGCCCCGGGGCCAGCGGCTATTCCAACTTCAAGGGCAACATGAACGTGTTCGGCGACGCCGGCTATCATGTCCTCGTGCCCGACTATCTCGGCTTCGGCCTTTCCTCCATGCCGGAGGATGCGGAATATACGACCGATCTCCATGTCGGCGCGATGAAGGCACTGGTCGACGCGCTTGGCGTGACCAAGGTCGTGCCGCTCGGCAACTCCCTCGGCGGCGCGATCGCGCTGCAGTTCACCCTGACCTATCCGGATATGGTGCCGAAGCTGATCCTGATGGCGCCGGGCGGCCTGCAGGAGCCTCAGGAATACGCCTTCACCATGGCGGGCGTGCTGCGCATGCTGCAGTTCGTCTCGAACAGGCCGTTCAGCGAGCCCGATTTCCGTGATCTCCTCGGCCATCTGGTCCACGATCAGAAGCACATCACGGACGAGGCGGTCGCCGAGCGTTACCCGGTTGCGCTGCGGCAGCCGATTCCGGTCTATGCCTCGATGTCGGTCGGCGTCTACGCCGATCGCTTGCATGAGATCAAGTGCCCCGTGCTGGCATTCTGGGGCACCCATGACAAGTTCCTGCCGGTGGCGCACGCCCAGATCCTGATCGAGCGCGTGCCCGAGGCGAAGGTGATCCTGTCGAACCAGTGCGGGCATTGGGTAATGATCGAGGACCGGGACTATTTCAACGCGGAATGTCTGGGCTTCCTCGCTCGGGAGCATGCCTGACCGGGGATAAGAACCGCGGCGGCGCTATTTCTGCGCGCTGGGTGCTAATTCATCTTGGGGGGTCGCAGCGGGTGCGACCTAATCGGGGAAAATCGAAGCCGTCAAGGCTGGAGACCGATCAGTCAAATCGGCGAATTTCCGGCGGCGATCACGGGTCGTGGAGGGGGAACGGGACATGGGCAGAGTGAGGGGCAGGAATTCGGGGCGTCGCTCGGCTTTCCGCACGGTGATCGAGGCGAGCGTGCTGACCGGCCTGGTCGGCGCCAGCGGTTTCGGCCTTGCCGAAGTGTTCGAATTCGATAACGGCGCCACCCTGTCGGTCAATGTGACGACGGCCTATTCGATCGGCGTCCGCGCCGAGGATCCGAGCCCCAAGGCGTCGGATCCCGAAACCGAATACGCGACCGTCTACATCCTGCCGCAGGTGCCGCTGCTGCCCACGCTGCAGGTCGGGACAGAGACGCCGAAGGTCTGGAACTTCGATGATCCCAACCGAAACTTCGAGAAGGGTGACCTCATCACCAACGCCTTCTCGGCCCTTATGGAAGCCAATTTCCGCTACGAGAACTTCGGTTTCAAGGCGAGCGGCAACGCCTTCTACGACTTCGTCTATCACGACAAGAACTCGAACGATTCCGGCTATCCCAACGGCATCAACAAGCTGAGCGGCGAGCCCGACGAATTCAATGGCCAGACCGCCTATACCAACGGCGGCCGCTTCCGCGCCCTCGACTATTTCGCCTATGGCAATTTCGATATCTTCGACACCAGCCTCAGCCTGCGCGTGGGCAATCAGGTGGTGGCCTGGGGCGAAAGCCTGTTCTTCGGCAACATTTCCTTCAGCCAGGGGGTAGCGGACGCGACGCGCGCCAATTCCCCGGCGGCGGAAGTGAAGGACATCCTCCTGCCCTCGCCGCAGGTCTCGATGAACTGGGGGGTCACGGACCGTCTCAGCATCATCGGCTACTACCAGTTCGACTGGGAGCAGACCAATCTGGATGGTGTCGGTTCATACTTCAGCCGCGCCGATCTGGTCGGGCCGGGGGCCGAATTCGCCTATGGCTCGGTCAACCCATTCCCTAGCGTCATCCAGCAATATGCGTCCGCCTGCACGCTGTCGGGCTCCATTCCCAATTGCGACACGCTGGCCATTCCGCAACCGATCGCCCAGCTCCTGTCCGACATCCTGTCGCAGAATGTGCTCGGCGTCGGCAATCCGGATGACCAGCGCTTCGACGTTGCCTATGCCGGCGAGAAGAAGCCGAACAATACGGCGCAGTGGGGCATGGGCTTCACCTATCTGCTGACGGACGCGATCACGACCGGCTTCTACTTCCTGAAGTATCACGAGAAGAATCCGCTGCCGGTGCTCGAGATTTCCACCCCGC
>JAQVKV010000247.1 GCA_028694545.1 Zavarzinia sp.
CGCCGGCACAGGCCGGCCGACGGATACGATCTATTCCTATCCGCGCAAGGTACCCGCACCTGATTTCGGCTGGTTCCACTGGGGCGAAGGCCGTGCGCTCGGCGATCAGCCGGACCCGGCGCGGCCGGCGGGCGTGACCGACGCGGGCGCCGGCGAATATGCGACCTACCTGCGGCGCAACCACGGCAGTGACGAATTCCGTGCCAATGACGAGGCCCTGGCCCGTTTCTTCCCTGGCGGCAAGCCGGACGCGGCGGCGATCGCCGAACTTACCCGTCACATAAGGCCGATCACCGATCCTTCCGTGCGCCGTGCCCTCGACCTGAATAAGGCCTATCGCCTGATCGTCGAGGAGCAGAGCTACGACAAGGGCCGCAGTCCGGTGATCGCGCCGATGGACGACGTCGTCTGGCGCGCCCTGAAGCCCGAGACGGCGACGGGGATCGAGGCACCGGTCGACTGAAGCGTGGCGCTCGCCGATGGGCGCTCCCCGATGGGGGGGGCCTATTTCAGGCTGTCGGGTTCGTCCGCCTCGAGATAGGCCTCTTCCTCGGGGGTGAGGTCGATCTTGTCGAAGCCGGTGATCATCGGCGCCACATGCTCGCTGAACGAAGGGCCGACGGTCAGCAGATAGACGTGGGCGATGACGAAGGCCGCAATCATGAAGGCGACGATCACGTGGACCCCGGCGATGGCCCAGAGCAGATCCGCCGAATTCGGCAGGTCTTCCCACAGCGAATAGCCGAGATAAAGCAGCCCGGTCACCCAGATCGCCGGGAACAGCAGGACCTTAAGCATCAGGTAGGTCAGGGCCTGCAAGGGATTGTGCTTGCGCCAGAATGCCTTGCGATAGGGGTGACGCTCCCCCTTGAAGATGCCCCACATGTAAAAACGGGCTACGGCGATCAATCCCTTCGAGGTCGGGATGTAGTGGCGCCATGTGCCGGTCGTCATGTGCCAGAAGATCGAGAAGGCCCAGAGCACGATGAGGGCAAGCGCCGAGACCATGTGCAAGGTGACCGCCGTCTCGAAGTCCAGCCCGTCATGAAGGCCGCTCACCCGGAAGCCCGAGAGCATCAGGGCGAAGATCAGCACCATCTGGGCCCAGTGCCAGAAGCGCTCGAAGCGGGAGAAGATCCTGACGACGCGCTCAGTCATGATGAGGAACCTTCCTGCTCAGCAGCCGGATGCCCATGTGCAGGGCGACGCCGGCGACGGAAGCGGCGAGGATCAGCAGGCCAAGGACATTGGCAAGGCCCAGCGGCCGGGTGCCAGGCATGTAGATGCCGGCGATGTCGCCAAGACGACCGTTCTCGACGTGGCAGTCCTCGCATTTCAGGGCGTCCGTCGCCGGCGCCACCATATGGGTGATCGGCCAGTAGAAATGGGTGTCGACGAAGCCGTATTGGCCCGAATAGGGCATGCCGGCGGCCTTCATCCCTGCCGCGATCGCCTTGCCCCAATCGAAATTGGTCCAGAAGGCGGTATCGGTGGTCGGGCCCCAGACCTGGCTGTAGATCAGGTGGTCGTTCACGGAATCATAGGCTTGGCGTCCGATCAGTCGCTTGAAGGGCCAGATACGGCTCTGCCCGTCTTCCGGTCCCCCGCCGAAATGGTTGACCTCGACGACCCTGGTCGGATCGATGGTCTGGTCGCCGGTGGTATATTCCATCTGGCCGTCGAACCAGGCGTAATAGGGCACGACATTCTCGCCCCATTCAAAATCGCCCTTGGTCGAGAGATAGGTGTGGCGGTCCTCGCCGTCGCCCTGGATGTAGCCACCGATCGACAGCGGCTTGCCGTTCTCGAGCCGGCCGGCGGTCGACCAGTCCCATTTCATCTTGGTGGCGACACCGCCGCGGGCAAACTCGGGAATATGGCAGGTCTGGCAGGCGACCGTGTCCGTATGGTCGTTCAGCTTGATGCCGGTCAGGGTCATCGGGTGGGGCGCATTGTCGTGACAACTCTGGCAGGTGGCGACGGCGCGCCGGGGGCCGGGCAGGCCGGTACCTTCCGGATCGCTCGCATGCATGGCATAGCGCGAGCCGGCCCATTGGTGCGCCTCGCTGACGTGGCAGGTCGAACAGGCGAAATCCTGTCCGTCTGGCGACATGTGGACGTCGACCGAAAGCGGCGGATCGAACAGGGCGGACGACAGGTCGCCGTGTTTTACGTTGTCGCCGCCGCCGCCGTAGAAATGGCACTGGCCGCAATTCTCGCGCCCGGGCAGGCCGACGCTAAGCGCCGCCGATCGCAGGTCCACCGGTTTCGCGGGGGCGCCGGTGATGGTCTCGCCCTTGGTCGACATGGGGGGATGGCCGGCGCCGGTGGAGAGTTTGGTATAGCCGCCGGAACGGTCGTGGCAGATCAGGCAGTCCACCGCCGCCGATTGCTGGGGCGGGGGCTGGTGCATGTCGGTCCAGCCATAGCCCGCATGGCATGAGGTGCAGCGCGGCTCGTTGCCGACGACATTGCCACAGAAGGCGTTGATGACATGCCGCTTGCCCAGGAGCTGGCCGGTCACCGGATGCTCGAATTCCCACGTGAAGTGGATCGACTGCCGCACCTGGTCGTCCGCTTCGGTGTGGCAGCTCAGGCAGGCCGCCGTGACCTCGGGGCCGGTCTTGAAGTCCTGCTGCAGGATCTCGAATTGCGAATGGTCTGCCGTGCTCGTGCCTGGCGTGCGTGTTTCCGTGGTCCTGGCCGGCGTTTCGGCGAGGGCGGTCCCGGTCGCGAAGAGCATGGCGACGATGGCGAGCCCCAGACGGGTTCTTGTTCTTTTCTGCACGCATTCCTCCCGTCGGTGCCGGTCCTGCCCTGGCCGGCGCGTTCGATCGGCTATTCTCGCGTTTCCCTGAACAAACGCGATTTGAATGCTAATAACATAAATCTTGCGCAGAATTGCCCGCGAATGTCCGCTGCGGCAACTTGAAGCCGTCGAGTGTCAGGGATGGTTGCTATGGTCTCGGGCGTCGGCGGCACCGGCGGACGATGTCGGCGATTTCCTCGAGCTGGTCGAACAGGGGGTTGGTCTTGCGCCAGACCATGCCGATCGTTCGCGACGGGCGCGGCGCGGCAAGGCGCGCGACCGAGACGGCGGCCGAGCGCGTCTCGATCGGCACCGCCATTTCCGGGATGAGGGTGACCCCGATACCGGCACCCACCATCTGAACCAGCGTGGTCAGCGAGCTGCCCTCCATCAGATCGCGCGAGCGGGAGGGCGGGATCTGGCAGAACGACAGGGCCTGATCACGGAAGCAATGGCCCTCCTCGAGCAGCAGCAGGCGCATCTCGCGTAGCATGGCCGTGTCCGGCACCGGCTTGTTGGTGTCGTCGACGGAGCGCACGAGGAGAAATTCCTCGTCGAAGAGGGCACGTTCATGCAGAGCTGGTTCAGAGACGGGCAGGGCGACAATCGCTGTATCCAGCCGGCCCCCGGCCAGATCCTCGATCAGCTTCTGCGTCACCGCCTCGCGCGGGCGCAGGTCGACGCCGGGAAAGCGCGCGGTCAGGGTCTTGATGACGTCGGGCAGGAGATAGGGCGCCACGGTCGGAATCACGCCGATGCGCAGGCGCCCGGCCAGCGCGCTGTTCGAGGCGCGGGCGAGGTCGCCCAATTCTGCGACCGCCTGCAGGATCTCCCGCGCCCGGGCCGCGAAGATTTCGCCAAGGCCGGTCAGGCGGATCTGCTTGGTGCCACGCTCGACCAGCGGCGCACCGAGAATCTCCTCGAGCTCCTTGATCTGCAGCGACAGGGCGGGCTGCGAGATCGCGCAAGCCTCCGCCGCGCGACCGAAATGACCATGCTGGGCCAACGCCTCGAAGTAGCGCAGGTGCTTCATCGAAATCGGTATCATAAGTCCAGCATATTGAGATCATTTGAAAACGCAAATTTTCGTTATTAATTTTTAGTGATATTGGAATGAGCGTAAGTTGCAGATCGCGCTGCGAACAAGGTGCGGCGGCACGGTGGCTTGCGGGGTACGTGGCGGGATGGTCGTCTTCCCGTGCCCGAGAGAACGAGGCCGAGATCGGAGGGTAAGATGGATGGCAACGAGATGAAGTCGGCGGGTAAATGCCCGGTGATGCACGGCGGCACGACGACCGTCGACATGTCCGTCATGGATTGGTGGCCGAACGCCCTGAACCTGGACATCCTGCATCAGCACGACACGAAGACCAATCCGCTGGGCAAGGACTTCGACTATCGCGAAGCGGTGAAGAAGCTGGACGTCGCGGCTCTCAAGCATGACCTCCATGCCCTGATGACCGACAGCCAGGACTGGTGGCCGGCCGACTGGGGCCACTACGGCGGCCTGATGATCCGCATGGCGTGGCACGCCGCGGGTTCCTACCGCGTTGCGGACGGCCGTGGTGGCGGCGGCACCGGCAACCAGCGCTTCGCGCCCCTGAATTCCTGGCCGGACAACGTCAGCCTCGACAAGGCCCGGCGCCTGCTGTGGCCCTTGAAGAAGAAATACGGCAACAAGGTGAGCTGGGCGGACCTGATCATCCTGGCCGGCACCGTCGCCTATGAGAGCATGGGCCTGAAGACTTTCGGATTCGGCTTCGGCCGCACGGACATCTGGCATCCCGAGAAGGACACCTATTGGGGCGCCGAGAAGGAATGGCTGGCGCCGAGCGACAGCCGCTATGGTGATCTCGAAGATCCCTCGACCATGGAAAACCCGCTGGCGGCGGTGCAGATGGGCCTGATCTACGTGAACCCCGAAGGGGTGAACGGCAAGCCCGATCCGCTGAAGACGGCGGCCCAGGTGCGCGAGACCTTCGCCCGCATGGCGATGAACGACGAGGAAACCGTGGCCCTGACGGCCGGTGGCCACACCGTCGGCAAGACCCATGGCAATGGCGATGCCGCCCTGCTGGGTCCGGCGCCCGAGGCGGCGGACGTCGAGATGCAGGGGCTTGGCTGGGACAATCCGAACCAGACGGGCAAGGGCCGCTATACGGTGACCTCCGGCCTCGAGGGCGCCTGGACGACCCATCCGACCAGGTGGGACAACGGCTTCTTCGAGATGCTGTTCAACCACGAATGGGAGTTGCGCAAGAGCCCGGCGGGGGCCTGGCAGTGGGAACCCGTGGACATCAAGGAGGAAGACAAGCCAGTCGACGTCGAGGACCCCTCGATCCGGCACAATCCGATGATGACCGACGCCGACATGGCGATGAAGGTGGACCCGATCTATCGCGAGATCTC
>JAQVKV010000248.1 GCA_028694545.1 Zavarzinia sp.
TGATTTCAGGCTATGCCGAGGAGCAATTCCGCAAGAGCCTCGACGCCGGCCTCGATTTCACCTTTCTTGGCAAGCCCTTCACCCTGAAGCAGCTCGCCGCGAAGGTGCGTGAGGTGCTTGACCGGAGTTGATTTTGGCGTCGCGGCGGAAAGAGAACAAAAGGTGATTGCGAAAGAGAACGAATGAAGTACATTCGTTGCGGGTTGCAACCCGCCCGGGGCTTTGAAATAAGGAGGTCCAGCTCATGTCGTCGCCAGCCTTGCGCCTCGTCGGATCGGAAAATATGGACAAGCAGAAAGCACTCGAAGCCGCTCTCGGGCAGATTGAACGGGCTTTCGGCAAAGGCTCGGTGATGAAGCTCGGCGCGCGCGAAAGCGTGGTCGAGGCGGAGGCGATTTCCACCGGCTCTCTCGGGCTCGACATCGCGCTCGGCATCGGTGGTCTGCCGCGTGGCCGTATCGTCGAGATCTACGGGCCGGAATCCTCGGGCAAGACCACGCTGGCGCTGCAGGTTGTCGCCAATGCCCAGCGCAAGGGCGGCATCTGCGCCTTCGTCGACGCCGAACACGCGCTTGATCCGACCTATGCGCGCAAGCTCGGCGTCGATGTGGACGAGTTGCTGATCTCCCAGCCCGATACCGGCGAACAGGCGCTCGAGATCGCGGACACGCTGGTCCGTTCCGGCGCTGTCGAGGTGCTGGTGATCGACTCGGTGGCGGCGCTGACGCCGCGTGCCGAACTCGAGGGCGAGATGGGTGATTCCCATGTCGGCCTGCAGGCCCGTCTCATGTCCCAGGCCCTGCGCAAGCTGACCGGCTCGATCTCGAAGACCAACTGCATGGTGATCTTCATCAACCAGATCCGGCAGAAGATCGGCGTCATGTTCGGCAGCCCCGAGACCACCACCGGCGGCAACGCCCTGAAGTTCTACGCCTCCGTCCGCCTCGACATCCGCCGCATCGGCTCGATCAAGGACAAGGACGAGGTGGTGGGCAACCAGACCAAGGTGAAGGTGGTCAAGAACAAGGTGGCGCCGCCGTTCAAGGAATCGCTGTTCGACATCATGTACGGCTGCGGCACCTCGAAGTCGGGCGAACTGATCGACCTCGGCATCAAGGCCGGTATCGTCGACAAGTCGGGCTCGTGGTTCTCCTACGACAGCACGCGCATCGGCCAGGGCCGGGAGAACGCCAAGGCGTTCCTGGAAAGCCATCCCGAGATGGCGGACGAGATCGAGCGGAAAATCCGTGCCAATGCCGGCATCGTTTCCGCCGCCATGACCGGCGCGCCCGAGGCGGACGCCGAAGGCGACGAGAGCGACGCCTGAGGTTCTCGTTCTCCGGCCCTCAGGTCCCCCGTCCTCAGGCGGGGCGCCCGAGGGCTGAACGCACGAGATCCAGCCGGTCGTTGCCGAAATACATGTCGTCGCCGTCGACGAACATGGTGGGGGAGCCAAAGCCGCCCCTTGCCACCAGTTCCTCCGTATTGGCGCGCAGGCGCTGTTTGAGATCGTCGCCCGCGATCGCCGCGAAGAAGGCATCGACGGGCAGGTCCACCGCCTCGGCGACCGACGCGAGCACCGCGTCTTGCGAAATATCCTCGAGGCGGCCCCAGTAGGCTTCGAACAGGGCACTGGCATAGGGCACGAGCTTGCCTTCGGCCTCCGCGAAGAAGCAGCCGCGCATCGCCTTCACGCTGTTCACGGGAAAGACCGGGGGCTGGCCGATGGTGACGCCGACTTGACCGGCCCAGTCCTGCATGTCCTTGAGGTAATAGCGCTGCTTGACCGGATTCGGATGGGCGCGGGCGGCGTAGACCGTGTCGTTCACCGCGTTGAAGACGCCGCCGACCAGGATCGGCCGATAGACGAGCTCGGCGCCACCCGCCTGCGCCACCGCTTCGATCCTCATGAAGGCGAGATAGGTCCAGGGGCTGGAGACGTCGAAGAAGAATTCGAGGCGCTTCATGATCGTTTCCCCCGGCTTGTGCTCTTTTCCTGATGGTGCCACCCTTCGGCCGCGAACCCCATGCCCATAAAAGCCGGCCGTCAACAAATGCAGGCCCGGAACAGGAGTGAGGCGGTGACGACGGGACGGGAAGGGGGCATGCCGATATCTCTTGCCGCCGGTCACGCCACGTTTGATCCGCACGAGGTTCCCCCATGAGCGAAACGGTCACCCTCTACACCAATCCCATGTCCCGGGGCCGCATCGCCCGCTGGATGCTGGAGGAGACGGGCGTTCCCTACGATGTCCGTCTGCTCGATTACGGCACCACCATGAAGGCGCCGGACTATCTGGCGATCAATCCCATGGGCAAGGTGCCGGCGCTCGTGCATGGCACCACGGTGGTCACCGAAGCCGCCGCCATCTGTGCCTATCTGGCCGATGCCTTCCCGGCCGCTGGTCTGGCGCCGCCGTCCACGGATTCGCGGCGGGGGCCTTATTATCGCTGGCTCTTCTTCGCGGCGGGTCCGATCGAGGCGGCCGTGACCGACCGCGCCCTTGGCATCCAGGTGCCGGCGGACAAGCGCGTCATGGTCGGTTACGGTGATTACGACGCCATGCTGAACGCGCTGGAAGGGGCCGTCTCCGGTGGCGACTATATCCTCGGCGACATGTTCAGCGCGGCCGACGTTTATCTGGGGGCTCAGATCGGCTGGGGCCTGCAATTCGGCACGATCGAAAGGCGCCCCGCTTTCGAGACTTATTGGGCAAGGCTCGAGCAACGTCCGGCATGGCGGCGCGCCAACGCTCTTGACGATGCGCTGGCGGCGGGACGGGCATGAACCTGCCGCCGCTCTCCGTGCTCGATCAGTCGCCGATCCGCTTCGGCGGCACGCCGGCCCAGGCAATCGCGGAGACGATCGAACTCGCCCGGCGGGCCGAGGCGCTGGGCTACAAGCGTTTCTGGTGCGCGGAACATCATTCGACGGCGGCCTTTGCCGGCTCGATCCCGGAAGTGCTCATCGGCCATCTGGCCGATCGTACCAGCCGGATCCGGCTCGGCACCGGCGGCGTCATGCTGTCTCATTACGCACCGCTCAAGGTCGCGGAAGCCTTCCGCATGCTCGAGACCCTGCATCCCGGGCGTATCGACCTCGGCCTCGGCCGGGCGCCGGGGGGCGACCAGCTCTCGAGTGCCGCGCTGCGCAGCGGGCCGACCGCCTATGGCCCTGAGGTGTTTCCGGAGCAGCTTGTCGATCTCTGCGCTTTCCTGCGTGGCAATGTGGCGCCGGAGCATCCCTTCGCCAAGGTCCGCGCCCAACCTCAGGGGCCGACCACGCCGGACGTCTGGCTGCTGGGCTCGGGCGGGGATTCGGCGGCCTATGCCGGGGCGCTCGGGGCCGGCTTCGCCTACGCCCATTTCATCAATCCGGACAATCTGCGTCAGGCGGTTGAAACCTACCGGCGCAGCTTTCGTCCTGGTCTTGGCGAGAAGCCCCGCGTCATGCTGGCGGTCTTCGCCCTTGCCGCCGACACGGCGGAAGAGGCGCGCGTCCTCGCCCGTACCCGGGATGTCTGGGTGCTCAACCTGCTTTCGGGGCGGGACATTCCTTTCCCTTCGCCGGACGCGGTCGATTTCGATAGTCTGCCCGACGCCGCGCGCCAGCGCCTCGCCCTCGTCGCCGCGCGCGGCGTCGCCGGCGACGTGGCGACGGTGAAGGCCCGGCTGAAGGCCATGGCCGACAGTGTCGACGCGGACGAGTTGATGATCGTCACCATCACCTTCGACTTCGCCGCAAGGCTCCGTTCCTACGAACTGCTCGCGCCAGCGGGGTGAGGATCCGCCGGGGAAGGCTCCGCACGTCTCAATCGCCGCCAAGCACCATCGTCGCGGCGCGGGCGGCGGCTTCGAGTTCCGCCCCGGATTCCTCCTTGAGATCGATACCGGAGAGTTCCCGGCGCAGCGCTTCGCGCGCCAGCCAGGCGATCTTGAAGGCGGCATCCGCCGGGGGCAGCCCGTCCGGGCGGATGTTGGAGATGCAGTTGCGCGCCGAATCGGCCAGGCCTTCGCGCGGGCGATAGGTGATGTAACAGCCAAGCGAGTCCGCCGAGGTCAGGCCCGGCCGCTCCCCGATCAGAACGATGACGAGTTCCGCCTTCAAGGCGGCGCCGATGGGGTCGCCCACCGCGACCCGTCCCTGCTCGACCACCACCACCGCATCGATCGGATTGCCGTCCTGGACAAGGCGTGGGGCCAGGGCATCGAGGGCCGGCAGGACATTGGCGTCGACCGCCGCGGCCGACAGGCCGTCGGCGACGACGACGACAACCCGGCACGGGCCGAGCGTCCGGGCCAGTTCCTCTCCCTGCTCAGGGGCTATGCGCCGGCCAAGGTCCGGCCGGCGGACATAGGTTGCCCGATCGCCGGCGAGGCTGGCGGCGATGGCGGTCCGGAAGCCCCTTGCCTCCAGTTCGGCGAGCAGACGGTCCTTGTCGATCGCCGACCATACGGCGTCGCGGGCCCGGGCGTGATCCAGGGTGAACTTCAGGTGCGCGGCGGTGGGCAGGGCACTGCCCGCCCGGCCAAGGGCGACGCGCGCTGCCGTGTGTCGGCGCAAACCCGCCAGCGTGGGCGAGGCGGGCACCAGAGCGTCGTCTTCCCGGCTCATTCGGCGGCATCCAGATGGCGGGTGAGGGCGGCGAGCCCGTCCTTGCCGAGCAGGGCCCGGGGTTCCGGCACCAGATGGCCCGCGCCGTCGGTCAGGCCGACGTCCGCCAGCCAGGCCTCGAACTCAGGGGCGCGGCGTCGGCCGGTGATCTCCCGCGCGCTCAGGGCGTCGTGATAAGACAGGCTCTGGTAGTTCAGCATGACATCGTCCGCGCCGGGTACGGTGATGACGAAATTCACTCCGGCCTCGACGAGCAGCAGCAGCAGGGCATCCATGTCGTCCTGATCCGCGTCGCAATGGTTGGTGTAGCAGACGTCCACCCCCATCGGCAGGCCCAGCATCTTGCCGCAGAAATGATCCTCCAGGCCGGCACGCGTGATCTCCTTGCCGTTGTAGAGATATTCGGGACCGATGAAGCCGACCACCGTATTGACCAGCAGGGGCTCGAACTTGCGGGCGACGGCATAGGCCCGTGCCTCCATCGTCTGCTGGTCGACGCCGTGATGGGCATTGGCGGAAAGCGCCGCGCCTTGCCCGGTCTCGAAATACATGACGTTCCGCCCGACCGTGCCCCGGCCGAGCGA
>JAQVKV010000249.1 GCA_028694545.1 Zavarzinia sp.
GGCGGGCAGGGCGCCCAGCCGGGCCTGGAACTTGCCCGGCGCGTGCGCTGATTCGGCTTCAGGCGCCGCGTCGGCGGCGGCATGGACGAGGGCGTAGAGCTGGGGCTTCAGCGCGGCGCCCGGATCGAGCCGGGCGTTGCCGTTCGCCAACGCCTGTAGTGCTGCCCGGATCAGGCCGTCCCCCGTCGCCTGCGCGCCGGTCAGGGCTCGGGCATAGCGGCGCAGGAACGGCAGATGCCGGGCGATGTCCTGCTTCAGATCGCTCATCGGTACTCGTTTCCCTTCATCGGCCCCGGCCCTTTTTCGCGGCTGCGGCCCGAACCGTGCCACAAATCCATGATGGAACCAACGCGGCCCCTTCCTTGTTGGTTCCGAGGCCGATAGCTTGGACAGGTCATGCCCGACAAGAGCAAACGCACCGGATCGAAAGATGGCAAGCCCGTCCCCGACGCCTGGGTCGAGGACAAGCTGCGCCAATTGTACGACGACGTGGCGGCTGAGCCGCTGCCGCAGGACCTGCTCGATCTTCTCGACAAGATCGACGTCGGCGGTCCGAAGGATGAAGAGCCCGGCAAGGGCGGGGGGCGGTCTTGACCGGCGCCGACGACCAGGCGCGGGAGACCCCGGCCTTCGACATCCGCGCCGAAGTGATCGCCGTGATGCCCCATCTGCGTGCCTTCGCACGCTTCCTGACCGGCAACCGCGAACGGGCGGATGACCTGGTGCAGGACGCGGTGGTGCGCGCCCTGACCGCCGCGCATCAGTTCCAGCCCGGCACCAATTTCAAGGCCTGGATGTTCACCATCCTGCGCAACCTCTTCTACAACGAGGGGCGCAAGGCGCGGATGAAGATGGATCCGCTGGACGAGGCGGCGGCCAATCAGCACGCCGCCGGCCCGACCCAGGACGCCGGCCTCGAATTCGACGATTTCCGCCGCGCCTTCTGGCGCCTGACCGAGGAACAGCGCGAAGTGCTGATCCTGGTCGGCGCCTCGGGCGTCTCCTACGAGGAGGCGGCGGAAATCTGCGGCTGCGCCGTCGGCACCATCAAGAGCCGGGTCTCTCGCGCGCGGGCCCAGCTTTCGCGTATCCTCGGCGGGGACGAGCTTGGCTCCCGTCTCGAGGAGAAGTCGCGGCCGATCCCGGCGGAGATGGCCGCGTTCCTGGCGCTCGGCGGGGCGCCGGACAAGAGGCGGTGAATTTCAGCCGATGTCGGCCGCCGCCTGGGTGACGGCGGCCTGCAGGAATTTCAGCTCGGCCTCCGTCAGCATCAGCCCGACCGAGACCGAGAGATCGTCGCCGAGGAACAGCAGGTGGCGGTTCCTGCCGTGCACTTCCTCGACCTCGGCCCAGGCAAGGGTCCGGCGCGGTACCACCGTGCCGTCCGGCGCGGCATGGCCGAGCACGATGCCCTCGCGCGTCACCATGATGCCGATGGGCCGCAGGGCATGGCGGGTGAAGACGACGATGGCGAGGAACAGGATCGCGATGCCCGAGACGGCGGCGGCGAAGAACCAGAAGGGCGAGCCCTGATCGGTAAGGTCGGCGATCAGCTTGTAGAGACTGAAGGCCAGGATGCCGCCGGCGATCAGGAAGGCGCCGGCCGCGATGTTGCGCGGGATTTCCGGGGTCGCCCGCGTCAGGACCAGACGGTCGCTGTAGCGCGTTTCCCGCCAGTTCTCGGGCTTCGGGGCGAGGGGGGGCAGGCTGGTCGCCCCGGCCTTCACCATGTCCCTGAAGCTGAGATCCAGGTGTTCGGGGGCGCGGCGGCCGACGATCGCGCCTGATTCGTCCATCGTGTCGACCGGCAGGTTGCAGGCCCGGCCCCAGGCTTCGGCGGTCGCGCGCTGGGCCTTCAGGCTGTTCGCCTGATCGAGCATCAGCCGGGTGTCGTTGTCCGGCACCGCGAGATAGGTGCGGTAATAGGTCTGGCTGCTGCTGGCGCCATGCTTCGACGACGAGCGCCTTATGACGATGCGCCGCGCCGTGATCGCGACGGCGGCGCCCGGTGGCAGAATGTCTTCCTGGCGTGTACCGAACAGGCCCCGGCGCCAGAGCGTGATGGTGCCATCCGCCGCGACCTCGATCCCGCGCCGCGAGCGCGTCATTGCCAGCACCAGCAGGCCGAGGCCCGCGATGATGACGCCGGGAACCAGCAACTCGTCGCCCGACGGCATGCCGCCCTGGAACATGTCGAACAGGGCCGGGCCGAGGATGAACAGCGCGGCGAAGAGAATGAAGATGCCGAACGGGCTCGGATTGCGGGTGGTGACGAAGAAAGGCGGCGGGCCCGGTGGTTGCGCCATGCCTCAGGTCCCGAATTCGGCGGCGAAGGCGTCGATCTTGCGGGCCATGGCGACGTCGAGCTCGGACAGGCCATCGCAGTCGTGGGTCGACAGCAATATGTCCACCGTCTTGTAGACGTTGAACCATTCGGGGTGATGGTCCATCTGCTCCGCGACCAGGGCGATTCGGGTCATGAAGGCGAAGGCCTGATTGAAATCGCGGAACACGAGGCGGCGTTCGATCGCGTCCCGCCCTTTCGCGAGATGCCACGACGGCAAGCTCGCCAGCGCCGCGTTCCGTGCCTCTTGCCCCAGTTTCTCGCGCATGGCGGCCCTCCCCCAAGGATCGTTTTCGTGCCCGGACTTTCGTACGGGACTGGACAGCGCGTCGCAAGGCGTTAACGTCACGCCCGATGACCCACGCGAAATTTCTCGACCGGCTCGTCGCGCCGAGCCTCGACGACATCGATGCCCTGGCCCAGCAGGCCCTGTCCGAAATTCCGGCGGGCCTGCGCGAGAAGGTGCGCGGCGTCGTCATCCGGGTCGACGAATTCGCCGACGACGAGACGCTCGAGCATATGGGGATCGAGGATCCCTTCACCTTGACCGGGCTCTATCGCGGCGTGCCGCTCAAGAACAAGTCGGTTGCCGATTCGGGCAGCCTGCCCGACATGATCTTCCTCTACCGCCGGCCGATCCTCGACGAATGGTGCGAGACCGGCGGTTCGCTGGGCGATCTCGTGCGCGAGGTGCTGATCCACGAGATCGGCCACCACTTCGGTTTCTCCGACGACGATATGGACGCGCTGGACTGACGCGAGGCCGCCTCAGTCCCCGAAGATCGACCAGCCCATCCGTCGCGAGAGGATTTCAAGAGCCTCCGAGCCCAGCAGCGAATTGCCCTGACCGTCGAGGCCGGGTGACCAGACGGCGATCGAGGCCTTGCCGGGCACGACGCCCAGGATGCCGCCGCCCACGCCAGATTTCGCGGGAATGCCGACCCGGAAGGCGAAATCGCCCGAACCATCGTAATGGCCACAGGTCAGCATCAGCGCATTGATGCGCTTAGCCCGTTCGGACGAGACGACCCTTCCGCCCGCCGTCGGATGGCGCCCGCCGAAGGCGAGATAGCGCCCGGCCATGGCCAGTTGCCGGCACGACATGGCGATGGCGCAATGATGGAAATAGACACCCAGCACCATCTCGACGGGATTGCGCAGGTTCTCGAAGGCACGCAGGTAATTGGCGAGGGCGGCGTTGCGGAAACCGGTGTCCTGCTCCGACTTCGCCACCTTGTCGTCGATGAAGATGGTCTCGTCGTCCGCGACGAAGTGAAGGAAACGCAGGATCTCGCCCAGCGCCACCTTGGGCGTGTGGCCCGAGAGGATGGCATCGGTGACGACGAGGGCGCCCGCGTTGATGAAGGGATTGCGCGGGATGCCCTTCTCGTATTCCAGCTGGGTGATCGAATTGAAGGCGTTGCCCGACGGTTCTCGCCCCACCCGGCGCCACAGCCCGTCGCCGATCTTGCCGAGCGCCAGGGTCAGGGCGAAGACCTTGGACACGCTCTGGATCGAGAAGGGCGCATCGGCGTCGCCGGCCACCGCCACATCGCCGTCCGCGTCGACGACGGCGATGCCGAAGTGGTCCGGATCGACGCGGGCGAGCTCCGGAATATAATCCGCCACCCGGCCCCGTTCGGACCGCGTTGCCATGGCTGCGGCGATTGCGGTTACCGCTTCTAGCAATGCTTCTTTCATGATTCCCGATTTCGCTCCGGCCCGGCGGTCAGCTTACCAATAATTAGGGAATAACGGTCAGCATCGCCCCAGAGATCACTTCGTACTGTTTCAGAGGGTCCCGAGATGTTTGCCACCCGCCGTAGGGAAGCCGAGAATGAAGTGGCCGCCGCCAATGCCGCGGTAGCCACCGCCAATGCCGATCTTGCCGGGGTGAAGAGCGAGCTTGCGGCGTTGAAGCAGATGCTCGATGCCATGCCGGTCAACGTCATGATGTGCGAGCTGACGGATTTCACCATTACCTACGTCAACAAGACTTCGGTCGAGACCCTGCGCAAGCTCGAGCATCTGCTCCCGGCGAAGGCGGACCAGCTCGTTGGCCGTTCCATCGACATTTTCCACAAGAACCCGGCGCACCAGCGCCGCCTGCTGTCGGACCCGAAGAACCTGCCGTGGCGCACCCGCATCAACCTCGGCAATGAAATCCTCGATCTCCAGGTCTCCGCCATCTTTGACCTGAACGGCAAATACACCGGCCCCATGCTGACCTGGTCGATCATCACCGAGGCGGTGAAGGCCGAGCGCCAGACCAAGATGCTGATGCGCATGCTCGACGACATGCCGATCAACGTCATGACGGCGGACAAGGACACGCTCGAGATCAATTACATCAACCGCACCTCGGTCAACACGCTGAAGGCGGTCGAGCACCTGTTGCCGATCAAGGCGGAAAGCGCGCTCGGCGCCTGCATCGACATCTTCCACAAGAACCCGCAGCACCAGCGCCGCGTGCTGGCCGATCCGCGCAACCTGCCGCATAACGCCAAGATCAAGCTCGGGCCCGAGACCCTGGACCTGCGCGTCTCGGCCGTGCTGGACGACGACGGTTCCTACATCGGCCCCATGGTGACCTGGTCGATCGTGACCAAGACCGTCGAGGTGATCGACAGCTTCGAGCGTAACGTGAAGACGGCGGTCGAATCCGTCGCCGCCTCGGCCGACCAGATGCGCGGCGCCGCCGACGTCATGTCGAACGTGGTGCAGGAGACGGTCGCCCAGTCCGAAACCATCGCGACCAACGCGGGCGAAGCCTCGTCCAACGTCCAGACCGTCGCCGCCGCGACCGAGGAACTGGCGGCTTCCGTCGCCGAGATCGG
>JAQVKV010000250.1 GCA_028694545.1 Zavarzinia sp.
AACCGCTTCCAGCGCGAACACCCGGGTTCCAAGGTCTATGTCGTCGATTTCGATCGCGGCATCTCCGAGGTGAAGAGCAACCCGGAAACCTATGGCTTCAGCGACGACTTCAATTCCTGCTGGTCCGACGGCCTCTATCTGGATGCCTGCCCCGAGGACCGGCTCTATTACGACAGCGTGCACCCGACGGCGAAGGGCCACGAACTGGTTGCCGATTTCTTCTATGCGACCATCGCGTCCGGCTATCAGGGCCCGCGCGAGATCGCCCGCCTCCCCGAGATGTCGCGCCTGGCGACGACGGGCCCCGTGGGCGAAGTGACGTCACGGATCGCGGAACGGCGCAGTGGCGTGAATTTCGCCACCGTGCCGGCAACTGGCGCGGCGTCGGGCGCGACGGCGGATGACGCGGGACCCGTACAGGTCTGGCTGCGCACCGGTTTCGGATTCGGCAGCCGCGATGGTAATGATGTCGCACAGGATTACACTTATACCAGCGAACATATCGTCGCCGGCGCCGACATGACACCCTTGCCCGAGGTGCTGCTCGGCATTGCCGCCAGCTTCTCCGCGCTGCAGGGCGACTACGATGATGTCGGCGGCACGGTAAACCTCTACAGTTACGCCCTCTCGCTCTACGGCGCCGTCGCGACCGGCCCTTTCACCCTGTCGGGCCATATCGGTTATTCCCTCGACCGCTTCCGGGACATCGAGCGCGGCACGGGAATGCCCCAGCAGCCGATCGCCACCGGAAGTCCGGACGGCGACAGCTTCTTCGCCCGGCTGGCGCTGGCCGCCGACATGATGATGGAAAATCTCATCATAGCGCCCCGTGTGGCGCTGACCTATGCCCGCTCCCATGTCGACGGTTTCCAGGAGGAAGGCTCGAACCTGTTCAACTTCACCGTCTCGTCGCAGGAAGTCACCTCGCTGCGCGGCGAGATCGGCGTCTCCGCCCGCCGCCTGTTCGAGAGCGAGATCATCGGCCCCTTCGAGGCGGAAGCGGGCCTTGCCTGGGAACATGAGTTCGAAGATGGCGACCGCGAGGTGCTGGGCGTCTTCCCCAATGGCGCCGAGCAATTCGTGCAGACCCGCTTCGAGAAGGCAGACGCCATGAAGCTTGGCCTTGGCCTGCGCTTCGCCTTCGATACGCTCTCCAGAGGTGCGGTTCTTCGCCTTGCCTACGACGGCCGGATCGGCAGCGACGGCGACGATCACCTGTTGTCGGCGTCGCTCCGCGTGCCGCTGGACTGATCCCCTAGTCCTTCGTCACGTCGTGGCCGTAGAGCCAGTCGAAGCGCGACGTGGCGAGGTTGGGGATCGCATGGGTGCCGGCCCAGATGGCGCCGAGGCGCAGGATCTGGGCGGCGCGGTTGCGGACGTGGAACAGGCGGGCATTGGCGACCGCCTGCTGCTGCACCCTCGTTGCCCGCTCGATGCGCACGGCCTGATAGCGCACCAGCGCCTGTTCCGGCACGGCCCGCCCAGCGGCGAGACAATGGGCGAGAACGTGAGCATCCTCGATCGCCATGGAGGCGCCCTGGGCCATGAACGGCAGCATGGGATGGCAGGCATCGCCGAGCAGGGTGACGCGGCCCTCGGTCCAGCACGGCAAGCGGTCGCGCCCGAAAAGGCCCCACAGGAAGGTGTGTTCGACCCGTGCCAGAATGCCGGTGACCACGTCGTGCCAGCCGGCGAAGGCGGCGCGCAATTCGTTTACGTCGCCCGGTTCGGTCCAGCTCTCCGTCTGCCACGCCTTGCGTTCTTCGACCGCGACGAAATTCACCAACCGCCCGCCGCGCAGATAGTAATGCACGAAATGCCGCCCGGGCCCGACCCAGACCCCGGCGGTGGCGGGGACGAGGCCGGGCGGCAGCCGATCCGCCGGCACCGTGCCGCGCCAGGCGACCTGCCCGGTGAAGCGCGGCTGTTCCTTGCCCAGCATCTGGGCGCGCACCACCGAATGGATGCCGTCCGCCCCGACCAGCACGTCGCCCGCGACGACCCGCCCGGAGGCGAGAGTCACGGTGACGCCGTCACGCAGGCTCTCGTAAGCGGTGACGGGCGCATCGGTCGAGACCGTGATGCCGGCCGCGAGGCAGGCCTCGTGCAGCATGTCGTGGAAATCGGCACGGTGGATCTGGATGTAGGGAAAGCCGTAGCGCGCCGCATGGACGCCGCGCAGGGGGGTGCGATAGCAGGTGAAGCCGGTCAGCCCGTCGCGGATCTCGGCCGCCTCCGGCTCGAAGCCGCGCCGGCGCATCTCGTCCAGCAGGCCGAGCCCGGCGATCACCCGCGCGGAATTGGCGCTGATCTGGATGCCGGCGCCCACTTCCGCAAGTTCAGGCGCCCGCTCCAGCACTTCGACCTCGAAGCCCTGCCGGTTCAGGCACAGGGCGGCGCACAAGCCGCCGAGGCCGGCCCCGGCGATCAGGATGCGGCGGATGGGTTCGCTCATGGCCTTGGTCCCGCGATCGATTCGCTCGCCGGCATTCGATCACCGCCGGGCCGCTTCCGGAAGGGGCCGGCGTCAAGGTGACGCGGCCCCCGCCTCATGGCGCCCGGAAAGCTCAGGACACCTTGGGCGCCGCCGGATCTTCCAGCGGACTGCCCACCACGGTGCTTTCGCCCGCCAGTTCCGGCGCCACATTGACCTCCGCCGGATTGTGTCCCACGGGGGTGGCGAAGCCGATGCTCGGGGCGCCGATGCCGAGGCTGGCGTCCGTCGTGGTGACGAGACCGCCACCGACGAAATCGAAGAAGCGCTGGCGCTCCGCTTCCGTCACCTCGGTCGCGCCGCCGGCACCGTCCATGACCCTGATCGTGGGATCGCTGCCGGCCAGCAGGCGCACCGTGCCCTGCGGCAGACCGCCCGCGCCGATGTCGCCCGCTTCGTCCAGGACCATGCCGGCGCCGGTGCCGATCGAATTCGTCAAGTCATCCGCGTCCTTGCCCATCTCCTTCTCGGTGGCGGCGACGGCGTCGCCCATCACGGCGTCATAGCTGTCCTGGCTGAGCACGAGCGTGACTTCGGTGCCGTCTTCGCCCTCGGCCGACACTTCGACATGGGGATCGTTCTCGGGATCGAAATCGGAGCCGAGATCGGGATCGCGATAGGTGGCCTTATCGCCGTCGACGAGCCAGCCGCCGCCCCGTTCCCACATCGCCCGATCGCCTTCGAACTGGGAATCGAAGGCGAAATCGCCCAATTCGCTGCCGTCACGGGTGGAGACATTGTTCATCTGTTCGTCATTGCCGCCGCCGACCGAGTCGACGAAGTCCGACATGGCCTTGCCCATGTCCTTTTCGGCGGCACCGCCGGCGTCCTTCAGGATGCCATCATAAGTATCCTGACTCAGCATGAGATGAATCTCGGTGCCGTCCCTGTCACCGGCGGACACTTTCACGTAATGGTCGACCTGCGGGTCGAAATCGGGGCCGAGGTCGGGATCGCGGTAGATGGCCGTATCGTTATCGACAAGCCAGCCGCCGACCCGCTCCCAGGCTTCCTGATCACCCTCGCGGCTGGCGTCAAAGGCGAAATCGCCCGGGTCACTGCCGTCACGGCCAAGGACCGTGCCGGTCATGGGCGCGGGCGCCGGGACCGAAGAATCCGGTTGCGTGTCATCCGGTGCCGTATCCCAGGTTTCCGGTCGCTGTTCCTCGGGCTCGGTCATGCCGCCGTCGGGAACGGGCCCGGGCAAGGTCGGCGAAGGCTCCTCGCTCTTGGGCGCCGTCCCCCAGTCGTCACCCGTCCAGCCGTCACCGATCAGGCCGGCCTCGGGCTCGAAGACGGCGGGATCCCGAGCGTCCGGCGCGCCATCCACCGTCTCGCCGGCCGAGGGAGCGAAGCTCCCCTTCAGGACCCCGATCAGGCTGCCCATGAAGCCCTCGGGCGCGGTCGGCAGGGCGAAGTCCCGGACCAGGCTTTCGGCCAAGCCCTGTCCGTCCGGAAAGCCGGCCTTGGCCAGCAGTGAGCCGAAGGCTTCCGAGCTTGGGTTCTCCATCCCCTCGGCATAGGCCCGCATCAGGTCGCGCCCGTCGAATTCGCCAAGCGCGTCGATCATCTCGGGCGTCACGCCGAATTTCCCGGGCTCGAAATCCGTCGCCGCAAGGTCGCCGGTGCCGCCGACGATCCGGTCGAGCAGCCGGGCGTCGAGCGGCCGGCCGATAGTCCTCTGGTTCATGGGATGTCCCCTGTCGTGTATCGCATTGGGGACGAGTGTCGGCGAAGCCCCGGGGGCCAACCCCTACCAGACGGGAGGGAAAGCGCCCGATGCGCGTGACGGCCGTCACGCAACGGGCCTTCAGGCCCCGATGAAGGCCAGCCATTCCTCTTCGGTCATGACGCGGACGCCAAATTCCGCCGCCTTGGCGAGCTTGGAGCCCGCCCCCGGACCGGCGACGACGATGTCCGTCTTCTTGGAGACGGAGCCCGAAACCTTGGCGCCCAATTGTTCCGCGCGGGCCTTCGCCTCGTCCCGCGTCATGCGTTCGAGGGTGCCGGTAAAGACTACGGTCTTGCCCGAGACCGGGCTGTCCGCCGCCCGGGCCTCCGGCGGCAGGACGTCGAGCAGGCCGATCAGGTCGCGCAAGGTCGCGTCATTGTGCGGTTCCGCCAGGAACTGGCCGAAGGCTTCGACCACGATCGGGCCGAGGCCGTCCACATTCTGCAATTCCGCCAGCGCCTGTTCCCGACGCTCGGAATCGCCGAGGCAGGCTTCCGCCAGCGCCTCGATCGAGCCGAAGTGGCGGGCGATGAGATCGGCGTTGCGCTGGCCGACATGACGGATGCCCAGCGCGAAAAGCAGGCGCGCCAGCGGGATCTTCCGCTTCTCGGCGATCGCGGCGAAGAGGTTGCGCGCGGACTGGCTGCCCCAGCCGTCGCGGTTGCGCAGGGGCGTCAGGGAAACGGCATCCCCTTCTTCCAGCCGGAAGATGTCGCCCGGGCCCCGGATCAGGCCCCAGTCCCACAGTGCCTTTACCTGCTTCTCGCCCAGCCCCTCGATGTCGAAGGCCTGACGGCTGACGAAATGGCGCAGCCGTTCGACCACCTGCGCCTCGCAGGTGAGGCCGCCGGTGCAACGGCGCACCACCTCGCCCTCTTCCCGTGTCGCCATGGCGCCGCA
>JAQVKV010000251.1 GCA_028694545.1 Zavarzinia sp.
GCGGCGATGAATTCGGAATTCGGCTCGTCGGTTCGGATCATGATCCCGGCGCTGACCACGGCCGAAACCGTGATGTCGACCTGCCCGACGTTGAAAGTCTCCGCCGCGGCTCCGCCCCCGCTGCCGAGAGCGCAAGCGGCCGCCAACGCCGCCAACATGGCACGTTCGTTCATTGGACGTCTCCCTGTGCGGGACCCTGGCGGATCCCTGCCCCTAATGCACCGGCCGTCAAGCGGCCTCGTTCTTGCGTGCCCCCACCTTCGAGGCAGGACGCTTTTCTGGATCGCCCGCCAGCTGTACCCCGACAGCCCGGCTGCAACCGGGGAAAGCTTGGCGTGATTAAAAATGAATGCAATTCATTTTTTTTGAGAACGATTCGCAAAAGCGCCTGCCGAAACGATCGAACGGGCGAGGCTTGAACCGGCCTCCCCGCGCCATTAGGTTCAGCGGGAACGAACCAAAGAAAACCGGACGCTCGGCCTGATGGCGATTCGCAGAGATTTCATCGACACGATCGGAAATACCCCGCTGATCCGCCTGCGCGCGGCATCGGAAGCGACCGGGTGCGAGATCCTGGGCAAGGCGGAATTCCTGAACCCCGGCGGTTCGGTGAAGGATCGCGCCGCCCTTTTCATCGTGCGCGACGCGGAAAAGAAGGGCTTGCTGCGCCCCGGCGGCGTGATCGTCGAAGGCACGGCGGGCAATACGGGCATCGGGCTTTCGCTGGTCGCCAATGCCCTCGGCTATCGCACCGTGATCGTCATGCCCGAGACCCAGTCCCAGGAAAAGAAGGACATGTTGCGCCTCGCCGGCGCCGACCTTCGCCTGGTGCCGGCGGCGCCCTATGCCAACCCGATGAACTACGTCCGCTATTCCGGCCGTCTCGCGGAAGAGATCGCGGCGGAAGAGCCGAACGGCGCCATCTGGGCCAACCAGTTCGACAATGTCGCCAACCGTCAGTCCCATTTCGAGACGACAGGACCCGAAATCTGGGCCGATACCGCCGGCAAGGTGGATGGGTTCGTGTCGGCCGTCGGCTCGGGCGGGACGCTGGCCGGCACGGCCATGTATCTGAAGCAGCAGAACCCGAACGTGAAGATCGCCCTTGCCGATCCGCCGGGTGCCGCGCTCTACAGCTACTACACGACGGGCGAGCTGAAATCGTCCGGTGGCTCGATCACCGAAGGCATCGGCCAGGGCCGCATCACCAAGAATCTCGAGGGGTTGTCGGTCGATGCCGCCTACCAGATCCCGGACGAGGAAAGCCTGCCGGTGATCTTCGACCTGCTGAAACACGAGGGGCTCTGCCTCGGCGGTTCGACCGGTGTCAATGTCGCGGGCGCCATTCGCCTGGCCCGCGACCTTGGCCCGGGTCATACCATCGTCACCATTCTCTGCGATGGCGGCGCGCGCTATCAGAGCAAATTGTTCAATCCCGAATTCCTGCGGGCCCGCAACCTGCCGGCGCCCGACTGGCTGTAATCGTGAACCGGAGCGATCCCAATGCCGAATGAGACAGGCCTCGTTTCGACCGAATGGCTTGCCCAACACCTGGACGCGCCGGACGTGCGCGTCGTCGACGCCTCATGGTATCTGCCGGGCGCCAACCGCGACCCCAAGGCGGAATATGAAGCCGGCCATATTCCGGGGGCCGTCTTCTTCGACATCGACGAGATCTGCGATCTCACCTCACCCCTGCCGCACATGATGCCGCCGTCCGAGAAATTCTCGGCCCGCGTGCGCAAGATGGGCCTCGGCGACGGCAACCGCATCGTCGTCTACGACGGCGGCGCGCCCTTCGCCGCCGCCCGCGTGTGGTGGATGTTCCGCGCCTTCGGGCACCTCGACGTGATGGTGCTGGACGGCGGTATCGCCAAGTGGAAGGCCGAAGGTCGCCCGGTGGACGACCTGCCGCCCATCCCGCGCGAGCGTCACTTCACGGCGCGCGACAACACCATGCTGCTGCGCGACTACGATCAGGTGCGCCACAACCTCGTCAGCCACCGCGAACAGGTGGTCGACGCCCGCAGCAGGGGCCGGTTCGACGGCACCGAGGCGGAGCCCCGCCCCGGCCTGAAGCGCGGCCATATCCCGGGCT
The DNA here is from genome assembly GCA_028694545.1 of Zavarzinia sp. GTDB lineage: Bacteria > Pseudomonadota > Alphaproteobacteria > Zavarziniales > Zavarziniaceae > Zavarzinia. Next base: position 2,099 of record JAQVKV010000251.1, read on the forward strand.
CGGTCAACGTGCCGGCGGGTGAATTGCTCGATCCCGAAACCGGCATTTTCCTGGACCATGCCGCCATGGCCGCCAAATTCGCCGGCGCCGGCGTCGACGTGACCAGGCCGGTGATCGCCTCCTGCGGTTCGGGCGTCACCGCCGCCATCGTCCTGCTGGCCCTGCACGAGCTGGGCGCGCGCAATCTGGCGCTTTATGACGGCTCCTGGGCCGAATGGGGTGCCCGGACCGACGCCCCCGTCGAAGTCTGACTTTGGCCGAGCAAGCCCCGCCGCCGGACTGGACGCCGGCGGCCGGCCCCGCCCGGGAAAGCCACATCACCTATCTCGAGATGACGGAACGCCCGGCCCCGCGCCGGGCGCCCCCGCCGATGGACCCCCATGTCCTCATGCGGGTCGAAGATCCGCCGGTGGCCTATTTCCGATGGCTCTACCACCACGTCGGCCGGAACTGGATGTGGATCGACCGCCGCCGCTGGAGCGACGAGCGACTGGCCGCCCATCTCGCCGATCCGGGATACGGGCTCTATGTCCTGCACCTGAAGGGGGCGCCGGCCGGCTTCTTCGAGCTGGTGGGCCATGACGGCGGCACCCGCGTGGACCTCGGCCTGTTCGGCATCGCGCCCGAGTTCATCGGCCGCAGGCTCGGCCCCTTCATGCTCGATCAGGCGATCCAGCTTGCCTGGGAACGCGGACCTGCGCGGATGACCGTCGACACCTGTACCCTCGACCATCCCAAGGCCCTGGTGCTGTACCAGAAATTCGGCTTCACGCCCTACGCCACGCGCGAACGCCTGGCCTGGCCGTTGGGCCCCAGCCTGCGCGTTCTGGACTGAGACGACACTTCCGGCTTGCCCGCCGCCCCGATCCGCCGAACACTGGAAAAAACAGAATTTCCGGGAGGGGAGATGGAAAGCCTGGACGCATTGCAGGCCCGCGTGGCGGCCCAGCGGGACACGCTGCCGTCCATGTACGGCAAGGTGGATTTCTCGATCACGCCCGAGCGCTTCGCCGGCACGCCCGAGGTTCCCAGCACCCTGCGCGGCGCGCGGGCCGAAGCCAGCCGCCGTCGCCTGCTGTCAGACCCGGAGACGGTCGCCCGTGCCAGGGCCTATACGATGCTGGGTGATACGGTCGCCGATGCCTATGCCGCCCTGATGCCACAATATGGCTTTAAGCGTCTGATCGCCATGCTGACGCAGGCTTGCGACCAGGGTGTCGAGGCCGTCGCGGAGGCACCGCCGGAACTGGTCGCCTTCATCCGCGCGATGGAGGCGACACCCGACTGGATCGACATGAGCCTGATCGAGGCCGGCGCCCGGGCCAGCCGCAATCCGTCCGCCAATCTGGCGCCCTACATCGTGCGCGGCGCCTTCGTCGCCACCTTCCTGAACAAATATTCCGCGCTGCCCATGGCCCTGACCGGCACCCTGTCACAGCAGACGGCGGTGCGCCGGATCAAGGAGACCGCCGCCTTCTTCACCACGACGTCCCTGCCCGGCGCGCTCACCCGCTTCGGCACGGGCTTCAAGGCGGCGGCCATGGTGCGGCTGATGCATTCCATGGTGCGCTTCAACATCCTGCGCGGGTCCAGCACCTGGGATGTCGGGGTCTATGGCATTCCCGTGCCCCAGGTCGACCAGATGCCGGCCGGCACCATCGCCGTCTTCCTGCTGGCCTTCAAACTGATCCGCCAGGGCCGTACCGAATTCACGCCGTCGGAACGCGCCTTCGTCGAATTCAACCGCTACCGCTGCTGGCTCCTCGGCCTGCCGGAGGAACTGTTGCCGGTAACGCCCCAGGCGATCCACGACGCCATGACCGTCTACAGCGGCACCCTGCGCGACGGCTATGACGATGCGACCTGCGGCGCGCTGGTGCGGGCCACCATGGCGGCTTATTTCCCGTCCGATACGTCGCTGAGAAGCCGGATCTATGATTGGCTCGAGCGCAGCTTCGCCCGGGTCTTCTTCAACCGTTCGTTCCTCGCCGGCGATACCACGGGCAAGGCGAAACTGATGGGCGTGGCGTTGCGCCCCTATGACCATGTGGTCTTCGTCGTCATGGGGCTGCTGATCTACGGGCGCGAGCGGCTGTACAAGGCGGCGCTGCGCCTGCCCGCCCTGCGTCAGGCGGCGGACCGGCGCCTGATCGCGAAGCTGGACCGCCTGCTGGTCGACTACGGCCATGCCGAATATACGACCGATCCCGCCAAATACCGGGACTCGTCGATCCGCGACCGCCACGCGGCGGCCGCGGAATAGATCACGCCACAGACTGCGTGAGGTGGGCGGCGATCGCCTTCTTCACCGGGGCCAGGCCGTTGGCGACGCGCAGCATCGCCTTGCGCAGGGCGACCGCCGGCAGGGTCTCGTCCGTATAGAGGCCCGCGATCAGGTTGGTCGCCTGATAGAGCGGCGCGGTCGCCGTGCGGTGCACGCGGTCGTATTCCGCCAGCATGCCGCCGTCGCCGATGTCGAGACCGATAGCGACCGCCCGCTTGATGCGGGTCGACAGGCGCTCGGCCGACTGCAGGCCGAAGTTGAAACCATGGGCCGTCACCGGATGCATGCCCACCGCCGCGTCGCCGACAAGGGCGCAACGCGGCCCGGCGAAACGCTGGGCGAAGACTCCGACCAGCGGATAGCAATGGCGCGTGGAGCACAGGGTCATCGCGCCCAGCCGGCCATCGAAACGGCGCGTCATCTCGGCGTTGAAGGCTTCCTCGTCCAGCGCCATGACCTTTTCCATGCGGTCGGGCGGCAGGGTCAGCACGGCGGACGCCTGCAGGCCGTTCAGCGGCAGTAGGGCCAGGGTCTGGCCATAGCCGAACCATTCCCAGGCGACATGCTCGTGCGGCTTCTCGTGGCGCATGCGGCACACCAGCATGGTGCGGCCGAAGTCGCGCTTCGTCGCCCCGATGCCCGGCATCTCGCGCGTCGCCGAGAAGCGGCTGTCCGCCGCGACGACGAGGCGGGCCGTGAGCGACGAACCATCGTCGAGATCGAGACGGATACCGGCCGGCA
>JAQVKV010000252.1 GCA_028694545.1 Zavarzinia sp.
CCGCGCTCCGACATGCTGGTTACCCAGTACAACATGAAATGGGTGGAGCCGGCGGGCCTGATCAAGTTCGACTTCCTCGGCCTGAAGACGCTCACTGTGCTCGACCTCGCGGTGAAGCTGATCAAGGACCGGGGCATCGAGATCGACCTTTCAGCCCTGCCGCTCGATGACCGAAAGAGTTACGAGATCCTGGCGAAGGGCGACACGGTCGGCGTGTTCCAGCTCGAATCGTCGGGCATGCGCGACGCGCTGAAGAAGCTGAAGCCCGACTGTTTCGAGGACATCGTGGCCATGGTGGCGCTCTACCGCCCGGGCCCCATGGACAACATCCCGAAATATATCGCCTGCAAACACGGGGAAGAGCAGCCGGACTATCTGCACCCGAAGCTCGAAGACGTGCTGAAGGAGACTTACGGCGTCATCATCTACCAGGAACAGGTGATGCAGATCGCCCAGATCCTGGCCGGCTACAGCCTCGGCGAAGCCGATCTTCTGCGCCGCGCCATGGGCAAGAAGATCAAGGAGGAAATGGACAAGCAGCGCCTGCGCTTCAATTCGGGCGCGGAGGAGCGCGGCGTCGACCCCAAGAAGTCGGACGAGATCTTCGACCTCGTGAACAAATTCGCGGGCTATGGCTTCAACAAGAGCCATGCCGTCGCCTATGCCCTCGTCGCCTATCATACAGCCTATCTGAAGGCGAATTACCCGGTCGAGTTCATGGCCGCGATCATGACCCTCGACATGGCGAATACGGACAAGCTGAACGTCTTCCGCCAGGAATTGGGCCGGATGAAGGTGCCGCTGCTGCAGCCCGACATCAACCGGTCAGAAGCGGATTTCGCGGTGGAGGCGCTGGAGGAGGAGGGCAAATACGCCATCCGCTATGCGCTCGCCGCGATCAAGATCATCGGCCACGACGCGATCGAGAAGGTTCTGACGGAACGGAAGAGCGCCGGCCATTTCAAGTCCATGGCGGATTTCGCCAATCGGCTGGACCCCAAATGGCTGAACCGGCGCCAGATCGAGAACCTGGCCAAGGCCGGCGCCTTCGACAGTCTGGAAAAGAACCGAGCGCGGGTGGTGCAGGGGGCGGAGCAGATCGTCCGCTTCGCCGACGTCGCGACGCGGGAACGGGCATCCCAGCAGGAAAGCCTGTTCGGTGGCGGTGCCGGGCCGAGCGACGTCCTCACCCTGCCGCAGGTCCCGCCCTGGAACGCCATGGACCAGTCGGCCAATGAATTCGACGCCATCGGCTTCTATCTCTCCGCCCATCCGATGGACAGCTACGGCAAGGCGCTGGATCGGCTGGGCGTCACCAAGCTCGGCATGGTCGAACGGCGTATCGCCGGCGGGCAGACAAGGCTTCGCATCGCCGGCATCGTGCTGTCGCGCCAGGAAAAGGTGGCGAAGAGCGGCAATCGCTTCGCCTTCGTCAAATTGACGGACCAGAGCGGTGTCGTGGAACTTACCGTCTTCTCCGAAGTCCTCGTCATGTCGCGGGAGTTGCTGGAGCCGGGCACCCCGGTCCTGCTCGAAGTGGACGGGCGCATCGACGGCGAGATGGTGCGCATGACGACCCAGACCATCCAGTCCCTGGACAAGGTGGTGGCCAACAGCGGCGCCGGCGTCCGCCTCTATCTCGCCGACACCGGCGCGATCGACGGCATGAAGGGAATCCTCGGCAAGGTGCCGCGCGGCAAGGGCCGCATCGCCATCGTCCTCGGCTTTCCCGAGGAAGACCGGGAACTCGAATTCGAACTCCCGGAACGCTTCGCCGTCAGCCCCTCGGTGCTCGAACATTTCCGGGGCGTGCCAGGGGTTGCGCGGGTGGTGGAGCTGTAAGGGCCGGCGAGGGACGGTTTCGAGGGGGGGCGCCTGCTCAAGCCCTGATCGATCGCAGTTCCCGCCACAGTTTTTCGGCCGGCCATGGGGTCGCGCCCTGTTCCGCCGCGTGGATCAGCTCGATCACGCGGGCGTTTATCGGAGCCGATCTCCCCAATCGTTTCGCCAGCGCGACGATTTCGCCGTTGATGTAGTCGACCTCGGTCTTCCTGCCGGCGGCGAGGTCGTCGGCCATGGAGGAGCGGGCGTGGCGGTCGATCTTCGGGCTGCCGCCGCGTTTCGACAGGCGTTTGAACAGCCAGTCGGGCAGAGACAGGAGGAAGGGCATGCGCGACGGGGGCAGGGGGCCCAGTTGCGCCGGTGCGATCCCCGCGACCTTCAGCAGCCGCAGGCTCTCCGCCTGGCAGATTGCGAAACAGCGCCGATAGTCCCGCGTGGCGAGCTGGGCGGCGAGGGGCTTGCCGGAGAGCGCATTGATCGCATTGTTCAGATTGATCAGCAGCTTGGCCCAGAGTACCGCCGGCATGTCGGCGTGCAGCGCATGGGTAAGGCCGGCTTTGGCGAACAGCGGTGAAAGCGCTTCGGCGACCGGCCCGGCTTCGAGGGTGATGGCGCCACTGGTGCCCTGATGGAAATGGCCGGGACCGGGGGCCGCGACATTATAGGGCACCATGCCGGCGATCACGGTCCGGCCGGGAAGCAAGGCGCGCAGGCGATCCGGGTTGGTGACGCCGTTCTGCAGGCTGACCACGGCCGCGTCCGGCCTTGCGTGGGCGGCGATGTCGGCGGCGGCGCTTTCCGTCGCCGGGCTTTTCACCGCGAGCAGGATGATGTCCGCGTCGCCAAGGGCCACGGGATCGGTGGCGAGGTCAAGGGCATCCGGTGCCAGGGCTGTCTTCCAGCCATCGAGGTCGGAAAGCGTCAACCCCGCTTCGCGCAGCTCGCCCATCTGGCGCGGACGGCCGACGAACGTCACCGTCGCGCCGCCGGCCGCCAGGCGCCCGCCGACATAGCAACCAATCAGCCCGGCGCCGAGCACCGCGAGTCGCGGCGCCTCCCTTTGTGCCATGGATCTCTCCCCCGTTTCGGGCCATCATGCCAAAGCCCGCCGACCTCGAATGTCATCTTGTTTACAATTTGCCGAGAGGCAGATGAATCTTGCTTTCCGCTGGCATTGGGGGTAATAGGCGCGCCATTCCACACGTGGGTTTGCGGCTGCGGAGGGTTTCCGCCGTCGATCCGGTGTTCGGTTCCCGGTTTCCGGGTTTCGGGCGACACCCCACGGAGGTTCAACCGGAAAAGGTACATATCATGTCCGTTCCTTCGTTCTCGATGCGCCAGCTCCTCGAAGCCGGCGTCCACTTCGGCCACCAGACCCACCGCTGGAACCCGCGCATGGCGCCGTTCCTGTTCGGCGTGCGCAACAACATCCACATCATCGACCTGGGCCAGACGGTGCCGATGCTGCATCGCGCCCTGCAGGCGATCCGTGATGTCGTCGCCGGTGGCGGTCGCGTGCTCTTCGTCGGCACGAAGCGCTCCGCCCAGCAGCCGGTCGCGGAAGCGGCGGCCCGTTGCGGTCAGTACTACGTCAACCACCGCTGGCTCGGCGGCATGCTGACGAACTGGAAGACCATCTCCAATTCGATCAAGCGCCTGAAGACCCTCGAGGAGCAGCTGGCGGGCGAGGCCCTCGGCCTCACCAAGAAGGAACAGCTGAACCTGCAGCGCGAGAAGGAAAAGCTGGACCGCGCGCTCGGCGGTATCAAGGAGATGGGCGGTCTTCCCGACATCATCTTCATCATCGACACCAACAAGGAAGACATCGCCGTCCAGGAAGCCGAGAAGCTCGGCATCCCGGTGGTCGCGATTCTCGACAGCAATTCCAATCCGGCCGGCATCACCTATCCGGTGCCGGGCAACGATGACGCGCTGCGCGCCATCACCACCTATTGCGATCTGGTCGCCCGCGCGGTCCTCGACGGAATTCAGGCCGAGCTGACCGCGGCCGGCGTCGACATCGGCGAAGTCTCCGACCTCGTCGACGTCGAGGCGGAAGAAGCCGCCCTGGTGGCTGCCGAAGCCGCCGGGACTGCCGAGGCGACCGACGTCGCCGGCGAGGAAGCTCCGGCCGCCCAGGCCTGAGCTTTCGTCCCCGATCGCAAGCATCTCGAAAGGTAGACCAAATGGCTGAGGTTACCGCGGCCCTGGTGAAGGATCTCCGCGCCAAGACCGGCGCCGGCATGATGGACTGCAAGAAGGCGCTGGCCGAAAACGGCGGCGATATCGAGCAGGCCATCGACTGGCTGCGCAAGAAGGGCCTTTCGGCCGCCGCCAAGAAGGCCGACCGCGTCGCCGCGGAAGGTCTCGTCGCCGTGGCCGCCGAGGGTGGCAAGGCCGCCGTGGTCGAAGTGAACTCCGAGACCGACTTCGTCGCCCGCAACCCCGCCTTCCAGTCCTTCGTCGCCAATGTGGCGAAGGTCGCGATGGGCGTCGGCGCGGACATGGACGCGATCGCGGCCGCGACCTATCCGGGTTCGGAAAAGTCGGTCAAGGACGAGCTGACCAACCTGATCGCCACCATCGGCGAGAACATGAGCCTGCGCCGCGCCGCCGTTCTGGAAGTGCAGCCGGGCGTGGTCGCGTCCTACATGCATTCGGCCGCGGCCCCCGGGCTTGGCCGTATCGGCGTGCTCGTCGCGCTCGAATCGGAAGCCCCGGCCGAGGTGCTGGAAGCGCTCGGCAAGCAGATCGCCATGCATATCGCGGCGACCAACCCTGCTTCGCTGGACGTCTCCTCGCTCGACCAGTCGCTGATCGCCCGCGAGCGTGACGTGCTGACCGAGCAGGCCCGCGCCTCCGGCAAGCCGGACAACATCATCGAGAAGATGATCGAAGGCCGCATCCGCAAGTTCTACGAGGAAGTGGTGCTGCTGGAGCAGGTCTTCATCATCGACGGCGAGACCAAGGTGGGCAAGGCGGTGGAAGCCGCCGCCAAGGCCGCCGGCAAGCCGATCAAGGTGATGGGCTTCGTTCGTTTCGGTCTCGGCGACGGGATCGAGAAGGAACAGAGCGACTTCGCCGCCGAAGTGGCCGCCCAGGCCGGCCGCTAATCGCAAGCTCTCCGAAAGGGCCCGGCGCGTTTCTACGCGCCGGGCTTTTTTTGTGCCGGCGTTTCGCCCCTCATCGCATCCCTCTCCCCGCGAGCGGGGCGAGGGGGCCTGCCTCGCACCGCATCGACTCCCTCGCCCCCTTCAGGGGGAGAGGGTTGGGGTGAG